>NZ_JBEOYB010000063.1:0-50256 GCF_040296845.1 Streptomyces sp. NPDC001985 | reverse complement strand
GAGCTGCTCATAGCGCTGCATATCGGCGGTGGTGTCCGCGTGCAGACCGGAGACGAAGATGATCCCCGCCACCCCCCGGTCCACCAGCATCTCGGCGCGCCACAGAGCACCCGCACCGCGCGGGCCATGGTCGGGGACGAGCCCCCGGGCCCCCGTGCCTCGACACCGGCGCGGCCGGGTTCCCCCGGGCTCCGGGAGACAGCTCCGGCGGGGTCGGGAACAGCCTCCGGCCACACGGCCCCGCACGGCCGGACCGGCGACCGCTCAACCGCCCCCGCGCAGTGCGGCGCGCGCCGGCAGCGGACTCGCGGCGAGCGCCAGGACGAGCACGGACGCCACCGGACGGCTTTCACAGTGGCGGTGCGACAGCAATACTGTTGCACCGCACGGCGATCCGTGACCGGCCGGGGAAAGCGAGGCGCAGGGATGGCGACCGAGGCCGAGGAGCCGACCCTCACCATCGACGAGCTGGCCGCGCGCGCCGGGGTGACCGTGCGGACCGTGCGCTTCTACGGCACCCGGGGGCTGCTGCCGCCGCCGGTGATCGGGCCGCGCCGGGTCGGCCGCTACGGGCCGGGGCATCTGTCCCGGCTGGCGCTGATCGAGGAGCTTCAGCGCCAGGGCATGACGCTCGCCGCCATCGAACGCTATCTGGAGCGGCTCCCCGGGGACCTCGACGCCCACGATCTCGCCATCCACCGCGGTCTGGTCGCCGCCTGGGCCCCGGACCCCGCCGAGGAGACCTGCCGCGCCGAACTGGAGCGCCGGGCGGGCCGGCCGCTGGACGAGGAGGACATCGACCGGCTCGCGGCGATGGGCGCCCTGCGGCGCTCCGGTGAGCCGGAGCGCTACCGGGTCGATCCGGGACTGCTGCGGCTGGGGGTGCAGTTGCTGGAGGTTCCCCTGGCGCACGAGACGATCCTGGCGGCCCGCGCGGTGCTGGCGGAGCACACCCGCGCCGCCGCCCGGGAGCTGACCCGGCTCTTCCGGGACGAGGTGTGGAACCCGTACCGGGAGCGGGAGTCCGGTCCGGGGAGCGGTTCGGCCCCGATACGGCCGGTGGTGGTGCAGGCGCTGGTCACCGCGTTCCAGTGGTCGCTGCGGGAGGAGTTGCGCGGGGCCTTCGGCCCGGCGGCCGAGGAGCCGGGCTGACGGGTCCGCCGGGCACCGCCCCGGCGGACCGGCCCCGCGAGGGCGGCCCCCCGCGCCCGCCCGGCCCCGGCCGATCGGCCCCTCGACCGGTACGGCCCCCGCGATCAGTGCTCCCCGTCCTCGAACCGCTCCCCGCGCGCCGCCTTCTCCACCAGCAGCGCCGGAGGGTCGAACCGCTCCCCGTACCGCTCGGCCAGCTCCCGCGCCCGCGCGGTGAAGCCGGGGGGACCGCCCTCGTACCCGTTGATGTACTGGAGCACCCCGCCGGTCCACCCCGGGAAGCCGATCCCCAGGATCGAGCCGATATTGGCGTCGGCCACCGAGGTCAGCACCCCCTCCTCCAGACATCGCACACTGTCCAGCGCCTCGGAGAAGAGCATCCGCTCCTGGAGGTCGACGAACGGGACCGCCGCGTCGGACCGTGTGAAGTGGGAGCGCAGCCCCGGCCACAGCCCGGTCCGGCCGCCGCCGTCGTCGTAGTCGTAGAACCCCGCGCCGCCGCCGCGCCCGGTGCGCCCGAACTCGTCCACCATGCGGTCGATGACCGCGTCGGCGGGGTGGGCGGTCCAGGTGCCGCCGTCCTCCTCGGCCGCGCGCCGGGTCTCCTCGCGGATTCCGCGCGCCAGCGTGAAGGTCAGCTCGTCCATCAGCGCGAGCACCCTGGCCGGGTAGCCGGCCTGGGCCGCGGCCTGCTCGACGGAGGCGGGGTCGATGCCCTCGCCGACCATCGCCACGCCCTCGTTGATGAACCGGCCGATGACCCGCGAGGTGAAGAAGCCGCGCGCGTCGTTGACCACGATCGGGGTCTTGCCGATCAGCCGCACCAGGTCGAAGGCGCGCGCCAGGGCCGCGTCCCCGGTGCGCGGGCCCCTGACGATCTCGACCAGCGGCATGCGGTCGACGGGCGAGAAGAAGTGCAGACCGATGAAGTCGGCGGGCCGGGCGACCCCGTCGGCGAGCAGCGCGATCGGGAGAGTGGAGGTGTTGGAGCAGAGCAGCGCGTCCGGCTCGACGATTCCCTGGATCTCCTGGAAGACCTTGTGCTTGAGCGCGGTGTCCTCGAAGACCGCCTCGATCACCGTGTCGCAGCCGGCGAGGCCGGCGGGGCCGGCGGCCGGGGTGATCCGCGCGAGCAGCGCGTCCCGCTCGGCCCCGGTGGCGCGGCCCCGGGCGACGGCCTTCTCCAGCAGCCGGCGGGCGTGGTCCCGGCCGCGCTCGGCCGCCTCGGCGGACGTGTCCTTGAGCACGACCTCGATCCCGGCGCGGGCCAGCGCGTGGGCGATGCCCGCGCCCATCGTCCCGGCGCCCAGGACGGCGGCCCTGCGCACCGGGCGCGGTGCGACGCCGGCCGGGCGGCCCGCGCCGGAGTTCACGGCCCGGAGGTCGAAGAAGAATGCCTGGATCATGTTCTTGGCGGTCTGTCCGGTGACCAGTTCGGTGAAGTACCGGGCCTCGATGGTCTGCGCGGTGGCGAAGTCGACCTGGGAGCCCTCGACGGCGGCGGCGAGGATGTTGCGCGGCGCGGGGTAGGGCGCCCCGGCGGTCTGCTTCTTCAGATTCGCCGGGAAGGCGGGGAGGTCGGCGGCGAACCGGGGGCTGGCCGGGGTGCCGCCGGGGACGCGGTAGCCGGGGGTGTCCCAGGGCTGCCGGGACTCGGGGTGCGCCGCGATGAACGCGCGCGCCTTCGCCAGCATCTCCTCACGGGTGGCGGCCACCTCGTGGACCAGGCCGTGCTCCAGGGCCCGCCGGGGGGTGTACCGGGTGCCCTGGAGCAGCAGCTTGAGCAGCGCGTCGGTGATGCCGAGCAGCCGTACGGAGCGGACCACACCGCCGCCCGCGGGCAGCAGCCCGAGGGTGACCTCGGGGAGGCCGAGCCGGGAGCCGGGCGCGTCGAGGGCGACGCGGTGGTGGCAGGCGAGGGCGATCTCGTAACCGCCGCCCAGCGCGCTGCCGTTGATCGCGGCGACGACCGGTACGCCGAGGGTCTCGATGCGGCGCAGGGCGTCCTTGACGGCCATGGAGGCGTCGAAGGCCCGCTGGGCGTCCCCGGGGCCGAGTCCGATCATGTCCTTGAGGTCGCCGCCCGCGAAGAAGGTCTCCTTGGCGGAGGTGACGACGATGCCCCGGATGGAGTCCCTCTCGGCCTCCGCGCGGTCGGCGACGGCGGCGACGGAGTCGCGGAACGCCTGGTTCATGGTGTTGGCGGACTGGTGGGGGTCGTCCAGGACGAGGGTGACGATCCCGCTCGTGTCCTCGCGCTCCCAGCGGATGGCGGGGCTCGCGGGAGTGTCGGGGGCGGGGCCGGGTTCTGTGGCCGACGCGGGGTCCGTGGCCGACGCGGGGTCTGTGGCCGACGCGGGGTCCGTGCTCGCCGTGGGGTCCGTGCTCGCCGTGGGGTCCGTGCTCGCCGTGGGGTCCGTGCTCGCGCTCATGGTGAGGTTCTCCGGGAAGTCTGGGGTCAGGGCCTCGGGTCTGCTACTGGACGCGCTCGATCACCGTCGCGATCCCCATGCCGCCCCCGACGCAGAGCGTGGCGAGACCGTACCGCTTGTCCTGCCGCTCCAGTTCGTCGACGAGCGTGCCCAGGATCATCGCACCGGTGGCGCCCAGCGGGTGCCCCATGGCGATGGCGCCACCGTTGACATTGACGATGTCCAGCGGAACGTCCAGTTCTCGGGCGAAGCGGAGCACCACCCCCGCGAAAGCCTCGTTGATCTCGATGAGGTCGATGTCGCCGATGCCGAGACCGGCCCGGGCGAGCGCCTTGCGGGTCGCGGGCGCGGGCCCGGTGAGCATGATGGTCGGCTCGGAGCCGGAGACGGCCGCGGAGACGATCCGGGCGCGGGGCGTGAGCCCGTACCGCTCCCCGGTCTCCTTCGAGCCGACGGCCACGAGCGCGGCGCCGTCGACGATGCCGGAGGAGTTGCCCGCGTGGTGGACATGGTCGATCCGCTCGACCCAGTGGTACTTCTGGAGTGCCACGGCGTCGAAGCCGCCGAGGTCGCCGATGTCCGCGAAGGAGGGCTTGAGGGCGGCGAGGGTGTCGGCGGTGGTGCCGGGGCGCACATGCTCGTCGTGGTCGAGCACGGTCAGACCGTTGCGGTCGCGGACGGGGACGAGGGAGCGTTTGAACCGGCCCTCGTTCCACGCGGCGGCGGCCCGTTCCTGGGAGAGGGCGGCGTACTCGTCGACATCGCGGCGGGTGAAGCCCTCGATGGTGGCGATGAGGTCGGCGCCGATGCCCTGGGGGACGAAGCCGACGGAGAAGTTGGTCATCGGGTCGGCGAACCAGGCGCCGCCGTCGGAGGCCATGGGCACCCGGGACATGGACTCCACCCCGCCGGCCAGCACCAGGTCCTCCCAGCCTGAGCGGACCTTCATGGCGGCCATGTTGACGGCTTCGAGACCGGAGGCGCAGAAGCGGTTCTCCTGGACGCCGGCGACGGTGTCGGGGAGACCGGCGGCGATGGCCGCGATCCGGGCGATGTCGGAACCCTGGTCGCCGACCGGGCCCACGACCCCGAGCACGATGTCGTCGATGGCGGACGGGTCGAGGCCGGGGAAGCGGTTGCGCAGTTCATGGATCAGACCGACGACGAGATCGATCGGTTTGGTGCCGTGCAGGGCGCCAGTGGCCCTGCCGCGCCCGCGCGGGGTGCGGATGGCGTCGTACACATACGCTTCGGTGCTCACGTCAGCAGCCTTTCGGGGGTGGGGAGCCGTGATGGGTCGGGCCGGACCGGCGGGTCGGCGAAGCGTCGGGGCGGCGGGCGGAGGTGGGGGGAACGGCCCTTGTCGTGCTCCTTATCCGGCGCCCGGGCCCCCGGCGCGCGGAAGGCCGCCGCCGCCCGGGAGGCCCCAGTCGCGCGCCACCTCGGCGGTGTGCGCGCCGGGCAGGGCCGGACCGGAGCGGACGGCGGCGGGGGTGGCGGAGAACCGGGGCGCCGGGGCGGGCTGGACCACCCCGCCGTGCTCGGTGAAGGTGCCCCGGGCGGCGAGGTGCGGATGGCCGGGGGCCTCGCGCAGCGACAGCACGGGTGCCACACACGCGTCCGACCCTTCGAAGACGGCGGTCCACTCGGCGCGGGTACGGGTCGCGAACGCCTCGGCGACGGTGGCCCGCAGCTCGTCCCAGCGGGCGAAGTCCTTGCGGGCCGGGGCCCGGTCGGCGATGCCGAGAAGCCGGCTGAACTCGTCGTAGAACCGCTGTTCCAGTGCTCCCACGGCCATGTACCCGCCGTCGGAGGTCTCGTAACAGCCGTAGAAGGGGCAGCCCCCGTCGAGGAGGTTGGCGCCGCGCCGGTCCTGCCAGCCGCCGGCCGCCATCATTCCGTGGATCATGGTGGCGAGATGGGCCGCGCCGTCGACGATGGCCGCGTCGACGACCTGGCCCCTCCCGCCGTCGGAGCGGGCGTGCTGGAGCGCCGCCAGAACGCCGATGACGAGATAGAGCGAGCCGCCCGCGTAGTCGCCGAGGAGATTGGCGGGGACGGCCGGCGGTTCGTCGGAACGTCCGATCATGCCGAGGGTGCCGGTGACGGCGGTGTACGCGATGTCATGGCCGGCCCGCTCGGCCAGCGGCCCGTCCTGGCCCCAGCCGGTCATCCGTCCGTACACCAGCCGGGGGTTGCGGGCGAGGCAGTCGTCCGGCCCGACACCGAGGCGCTCGGCGACTCCGGGGCGGTATCCCTCGATCAGGATGTCGGCGCGCTCGGCCAGGTCGAGTACATGCGAGGGCCCGTCGCCGGCCTTCAGATCGATCAGTACGGAGCGCTTGTTCCGGTTGGTGAGGTCGTGGGCCGGGTCGATGCCGAGCCCCGGCCCGCCGGGCCGGTCGACGCGGACGACATCGGCGCCGAGGTCGGCCAGGACCATGGCGGCGAAGGGGCCGGGGCCGATGCCGGCGAGCTCGACGACACGGACTCCTGTGAGAGGGCCGTTCGTGGTCGGTTCCGTGGCGTTCGTGGTCATCGGGCCCCCAGCGGTGATGTGACACAAGTGATGTAACACCAGCGATGGTAAGAACGTGTTCCACCACGGGCAAGGGGCCGGTCCGGCCGGGCTGGGGTATTCACCCGCCCCCGGGGCCGCCCTCCGCCACCACGGCGGAAACCCGCTGTTGTTACCGGCGGGAAACACATCTTCTTCCGGGACGGAGGGACACGCTAGGGTCTCCCGACCGGACCGGACCGGCGAGGCCTGGGGATGGGATGTCGCGGGGCGCAGGACGGGAACGCGGGGCCTCCCGGGCCGAGGGACCGGGGTGTGGCCTCGCGGGGCGCGGGACGGGAGCATGGGGTCTCGCGGACCGAGGGACCGGGGTGTGGCCTCGCGGGGCGCGGTACCGGACGTGGGGCCGGGGGTGGCCTCCCGGATCGAAGGACCGGAGCATGGGGCCTCCCGGGCCGAAGGACCGGAGAGCACAAGACCTCCCCGGGTCCCAGGGGTTGGGGCCTCCCCGGGCCCCAAGGCCCAGGGTTGGGGCCTCCCCGGGCCCCCGGGCCCAGGGGAAGGTCGCGAGGCGGAGCATCGCCCCGCCGCCGTGGTCCCGCCCCCGCGCCGGAGGCCGCGACGGACGTGCGGCGCCGGGGCACGCGGGCCGGCATGACGCAGGCACAGAGACGGACGCAGACGCAGGCAGAGACACAGATACACACACAGACACAGATGTCAGAGGTCGGACATCGGACGAGGAGCCCCCGGGCTCACCCCGATCACCGCGCGGACGCCGGAGGAACCATTGGACACCCAGGACGGAACCGGTCGCGCGGAGCGCCCGTACGACATCGTGCTCTTCGGGGCGACGGGGTTCGTGGGCACGCTCACCGCCCGCTATCTCGCGGCCCACGCACCCGAGGGCTGCCGCTGGGCCATCGCGGGCCGCAGCCTCCCGAAGCTGGAGCGGCTGCGCGAGGAACTGGCCGCCGCGCACCCGCACTGCGCGGACCTCCCGCTGATCGAGGCCCGGGCTGACGATGCCCCGGCGCTGCGCCGGCTGGCCGCGTCCGCCGCGGTGGTGGCCACGACGGTGGGTCCCTATATGTGGTACGGCGAGCCCCTGGTCGCCGCCTGCGCGGAGTCCGGCACCGACTGTCTGGATCTGACCGGTGAACCCGAGTTCGTGGATCTGATGTACGTCCGGCACGACGCGCGGGCCCGTGAGACGGGGGCGCGGCTGGTCCACTCCTGCGGCTTCGACTGCGTACCGGCGGATCTGGGGGCGTACTTCACGGTCCGGGAGCTCCCGGAGGGGGTGCCGCTGACGGTGGACGGTTTCGTCAGCTCCAACGGGACCTTCTCCGGCGGGACCTTCGCCTCCGCTCTGCTGGCGATGAGCCGGTTCGCGCAGACCGCGCGGGCGGCGCGGCAGCGGCGGCTGCACGAGCCCCGGCTGATGGGGCGTCGGTCCAGGTCCCCGCTGGGCGCCCCGCGCCGCAGCCGGGAGACCGGCACCTGGGCGCTGCCGCTGCCGGTGCTCGACGGTCTGATCGTCGCCCAGTCGGGCCGGTCGCTGCCACGGTACGGCCCGGACTTCCGCTATCGGCACTACGCCACGTTCCGGTCGCTCCACATGGCGGTGGCCGGGGCCCTCGGGGTGGGCGCGCTCTTCGTCCTCGCCCAACTGCCCGCCGCCCGGCGCCGGCTCTCGGCGCGGCGCGCGCCGGGCGAGGGCCCCGATGAGCAGCGCCGGGCGAAGAGCTGGTTCACCGTGCGCTTCGTCGGCGAGGGCGGGGGGCGGACCGTGTTCACCGAGGTGTCGGGCGGTGACCCGGGGTACGACGAGACCGCGAAGATCTTCGCCGAGTCCGCGCTCTGCCTCGCCTTCGACGAACTGCCCCCCGCCTCGGGCCGGCTCACTACCGCGGCGGCGATGGGAGACGCGCTGCTGGAGCGGCTCCAGAGGGCGGGAATCCGCTTCCGGGTGGCCGCGCGGCGGTAGGGCCGGCGCCGGGGGGCAGGCCGGGCGCGCTCAGGTGACGGCCGCCGCGAGGGCCTCGCGGCAGAGCCGGTCGGCGCGGCGGGTGGTCTCGGGGAGGCGGTAGCGCGGGGTGAGCAGCAGGGTGTGGGCGCAGGCGCCGTCGAGGGTGGTGCGGTGGCCCGCCGAGACATAGACGGGCTTGACCCCGGGCTGGGTGCGCAGCGCCCGGCCCAGCTCCTCGCCGTCGCCGTCGGCGCGCAGGGCGGCGGTGTCGCCCCGGAGCGGGCCGAGCGGGCCGTGGCGGAGGAGGAAGGGGTTCTTGGCGACGCCGATGGCGGGCAGCCCGGTGAGTACGCCCAGGTGGGAGGCGAGGCCGAACCGGCGGGGGTGGGCCCGGCCGTAACCGTCGCAGACCACGAGACCGGGGTCCGAGGCGAGCGACCGCAGGGCGCCGAGCACGGCGGGGAGTTCACGGAAGGCCAGCAGTCCGGGGACGTAGGGGAAGGCGACCCTGCCGACGGCGGTGGCCTCCTCCACGACGGTGAGCGTGCGGGCGTCGAGGACGACGGCCGCCGCGGCGACGAGGTCGCGGTCGTCGTCGTAGGCCACGTCCACCCCCGTCACCAGCCCCGTCCCGGGCGCGGGCCCCGGCTCGTCCTGCACCACCCGGGCGCGCAGTTCGTCCTGGACGGCGCGGGCCTCCGCCTCGTCCGCCGGCCAGCCGGCGGGCACTTCGATGATCGTCATGGTGGGGTCAGCGTAGGGCGTGTCCGGATGCCCCCGAGGATCGGGCCCCGGCACGGCGGGGGTCGTCCCCGTACGGGACGCGGGCGGGCGAATCGGCCGCCGGGGCCGGGCGCCGCCGCTGTCGTCGCGGGCCCCGCGGGATCGCCCCGGACCGGGGTCGGGGGCCCGGGGGCGCCGCCGGAGGTGCCGTAGCCTGGCGGTCATGTTCGTACTGGAGTTGACGTACACCGCCCCCGTCGAGCGCGCCGACGCGCTGATGGAGGCGCATCTGGCCTGGCTGGACGCGCTGTACGAGGAGGGTGTGTTCATCGCGTCGGGGCGCAAGAACCCCCGGGACGGCGGGGTGGTGCTGGCCGTCGGGGACGACCGCGCGCGGATCGAGGAGATCGCGGCGGCCGACCCGTTCACGATCGGCGGGGTCTGCTCGTACCGGATCACCGAGTTCACGGCGACCCGTACCGCCCCGGCGCTCGCGCCGTACCGTCAGCGGCCCCTCTCCTAGGGAGTTTCTTCCGGGCCGGGCCGGGCCGGATCGGTGAGCGGGGTCCGGTGCAAGGGATCGCGAGGCGGGGGACGGGGCCCGTGCGCGGCGCCGGCGACGGACGACAGCGCGGCGAGGCGCGGTGCCGGGGCACAGCGAACCCGGCGAGATCCGAGAGAGACGCCCCAGGGCCCTGCGTCTGGATCGGGCTGGACCAGTGAGCGGGGTCCGGTGCCGTGCGTCGCGAGGCGGGGGATCGAGCCACCGCGGTGGGGGCCCTCCCGTGCCCGCCAGGGCACAGGGGGCGATGGGTCATGGACGACAGCGCGGCGAGGCGCGGCACCAGGGCTCGCGAACCCGGCGAGATCCCGGCGAACGACCCTAGGCCCCGGGTTCCAGCCGCGCGACCCTGCCCTTCTCGCCCGAGGCCCAGCAGCCCGCGCCGGGACCCGCCGCGCAGTCGACGGTGTCGTACGAGCCGGTGTCGACGGTCCGCCAGTTCCCGCCGCCGTCCACCGTGAGGTCGGTGCCGGTCGGGCCGACGGCGAGCGCGGCGCGGGTGCTGTGCGGCAGCCAGGCGACCCCGGAGCGGTAGGCGGGCGGGGGTGCGGAGGAGCGGTGCCAGGTGCGGCCGCCGTCCCGGGTGACCGACGCGGCGTGCGGGGAGGGCTGCCCGGGCCGGTAGTCCCCGCCGACGGCGATGCCGTGGGCGCGGTCGCGGAAGGCGAGGGCGAAGACCCCGCGCGCCGGATCGCCCGCCGGGACGGCCGACTCGGCGGCGGTCCAGTTCAGCCCGCGGTCGGCGGAGTGGAACACGCGGGCGGTGGCACCGCCCCCGGTCGCCAGCCAGACGTCCCGGGGCCCGGAGGAGACCAGACACTGGCCGCTCGCCGCGAACCCGGCATCGCCGGGCCGGGCGGCGGGCATCCCGGCGCTGGGCAGCGCCTTCCAGGACCTGCCGCCGTCGCGGGTGGCGAGGATGCGGTACGCGCCGTCCACCGGGTCGCTCATGGCGAGGCCGTGGTGGCGGTCGAAGAAGGTGAGACAGTCGTAGAAGGCCCGGGGGTCGGGGTTGCGGAACGACTCGGTCCAGGTGTCACCGCCGTCGGTGGTGCGGTAGATCCGCGACGCGTCGCCCTCGCCGATGGCGAGCACCACGGCACGGCGGCCGTCGAACGCCTCGATGTCGCGGAACTCCAGGCCCTCCGCGCCGGGCGGGGAGACGTCGTGCCAGCCCCGGCCCGCGTCGTCGGTGCGCAGCACGGTCCCCCGGGAGCCCGCCACCCAGGCGGTGGTGCGGCTGACGGCCGCGAGGCCCCGGAAACGCGCCTCCGTGCCCGTCTCCTTGAGGCTCCACCCCGGTCCCCCGCCGGCGGTGACCGTCTCCGCCTGCGTGTCCGCGGCGGCGGAGCGCCGCGGTCCCGCGGCGTGCGCCGGTCCGGCGAGCAGGGCGGCGACGGCCGCCGCGCACACCCCCAGCGCCACCGTGCGTCTCGTCTTCCCCATGGACGTCATGGCGCTGGAAGCTAGCCCACCCGCCGTGCCCCGTCCAGGGCGCGGCGCCGGCGAAGGGCGTCCCCGGCCCTCCCCGGTGACACACCTCACGCACCCGCCCGATGCACGGGACGCGCCCGCGAGGCGTCCTCAGGGGTATCAGGGGCATGTTTCAGCCAGGGAGCAGCCGGCCGGGGGTCGGCCAGGGAGAGGGAGTCGGTCGTGTCCACCGTCATCGAGCAGGCCGTCGAGGTCCGGATGGTCGCCTCCGCTCCCCTGATGGAGACCATTCCGGCGACGCTCCGGTACGACGGCGGCGACCCCTTCGCGGTACGGATCGACTTCCCCGGCCCGGCGACGACCGAGGGCACCGATGTGACCTGGGCCTTCGGCCGGGAGCTGCTGGCCGACGGCATCGAGGAGCCGGCCGGGAGCGGCGATGTGCGGGTGCGGCCCTACGGCTATGGACGCACGGTGCTGGAGTTCCACGCCGAGGAGGGGGTGGCGGTGGTCCATGTCCGCACCAGCGAGCTGCGCCGCTTTCTCCGCCGCGCCCAGGGTGTGGTGCCCGCCGGGGGTGAGCACATCGGGCTGGATCTCGACCATGGACTGGCCGAGCTGCTGCGCGACGCCCGCTGAGCCGGCCCTCCCCCGCCTCCGGCCCCCGGGCCCGCTCGCACCCCGCACCCCGTACCCCGTACCCCGTACCTCCGACGCACCACCGCCGGCATCCCCACCGCACCCCCGCCGGCACCACCGCCGTGACAATCGCGTTGACCGGCGCCGCGCCCGCTCTCTATGGTGGAAGTGCTTCTGTTGCCGCCGATTGGAGAAGGACGTTGCTCGTCTGAGGTCCGGGACACCGTGTGCCACCGCCGTCCACGGCGTGTGCGCTCTCGCGTGCGACCTCGGCGTTCGAGCCGTTCCTTGTGGCGGAGAGCCCTCTTCCTGAGCCTCCGGGCCCTGCCCGCTCCCGTCCGTCCGCTCCCGTCCGCGTCGTGCGCCTTCCCGGTGTCTCCACCCGTTGCCCCCACCCCTTCCACGCAACCGGGAGACCCCTGTGTCAACTGTTTCCACCCATGTGCTCTGCTCCTCCCTCTCCTTCTCCTGGCCCGACGGCACGGAGGTCTTCGACGGCTTCCAGCTCGCCGTCGGCCCCGGCCGGACCGGGCTCATCGGCCTCAACGGCTGTGGCAAGTCCACCCTGCTGAAACTGATCGCCGGGGAGCTGACCCCGGCGTCCGGCAGCGTCCGCACCACCGGTGAGATCGGCTGGCTGCCGCAGAACCTGGTGCTCGACACCGCGCTGCGGGTGGACGAGGTGCTGGGGATCGCCCCCACCCGGGCCGCGCTGCACGCCATCGAGGCGGGCGACGCGAGCGAGGAGAACTTCACCGCCGTCGGCGACGACTGGGATGTGGAGGAGCGCGCCCGGGCCACGCTCGACCAGCTCGGCCTCGGCCACATCGGTCTCGACCGCACCATCGGCGAGGTCTCGGGCGGCGAGGGCGTACTGCTGCGGCTCGCGGCGCTCCTGCTGGCCAGGCCGGATGTGCTGCTGCTCGACGAGCCGACCAACAATCTCGACCGGTACGCCCGGCGGCGGCTGTACGACGCCGTCGCCTCCTGGTCCGGCGTCATGATCGTGGTCAGCCACGACCGCGAGCTGCTGGAGCTGGTCGATCAGATCGCCGATCTGCGCCAGGGCGAGGTGGCCTGGTACGGCGGGAACCACTCCGCCTACGAGGAGGCGCTCGCCGTCGAACAGGAGGCCGCCGAACGCATGGTGCGCGTCGCCGAGGCCGATATGCAGCGCCAGAAGCGCGAACTGGAGGACGCCCAGATCACATTGGGCCGCCGCAAGCGGTACGGCCAGAAGATGTACGACAGCAAGCGCGAACCGAGGATCGTGATGAACGCGCGCAAGCGCGCGGCCCAGGAGTCGGCGGGCAAGCACCGCATCATGCACACCGAGAAGCTCAACGAGGCGAAGGAGCGGCTCAGCGAGGCGGTGTCGGCGGTCCGCGACGACGACGAGATCCGGATCGAGCTGCCGCACACCACGGTCCACCCGGGCCAGGGGGTGCTGCGGCTCGACGGCCTCGAACTGCGCTACGGAGCGCGGGTCGAGGGGCTCTTCGAGCTGCACGGCCCGGAGCGGATCGCCCTGGTCGGCCGCAACGGGGCGGGCAAGACCACCCTGCTCCGCACGATCACCGGGGAGCTGGCGCCGGTCGCGGGCGAGGCGGTGGCCCAGGTCCCGCTGCGCTTTCTGCCGCAGCGGCTCGATGTGCTCGACGACGCTCTGAGCGTGGTGGAGAACGTGGCCCGCGCCGCGCCCGCCGCGACCAACAACCGGATCAGGGCGCAGCTCGCGCGGTTCCTCTTCAAGGGCGCGCGGGCGGACCAGCCGGCCGGGACGCTCTCCGGCGGGGAGCGCTTCCGGGCGGCGCTGGCGGCGCAGCTGCTCGCGGAGCCCGCGCCCCGGCTGCTGCTGCTCGACGAGCCGACCAACAATCTGGACATGGCCAGTGTCCGCAGGCTCACGGCGGCGCTGGAGGGGTACGAGGGGGCGCTGATCGTGGCGAGCCACGATGTGCCGTTCCTGGAGTCCATCGGCATCACCCGCTGGCTGCTGCTGGACGGCGGGCTCCATGACGTCTCCGTGGAGGAGGTACGGGAGGGCCTGCTCCAGCGCCCCGCGGAGCAGCCCTGACCGGCCCGGTCGCCGTCCCCCGCCGAAGCCGGCCGGAAATCCCGACAGAAGGTGTCGGGATTATCCGGTTGGCTTCGGTGTCATGGACCGCGACATCGTCATCACCGGCGCACGGGAGAACAATCTCCGCGGCGTCTCGCTCACTCTGCCCAGGAACCGGATCACCGTCTTCACCGGAGTCTCGGGGTCGGGGAAGTCGTCCCTGGTCTTCGACACCATCGCCGTGGAGTCGCAGCGACAGCTCAATGAGACCTTCACCTCGTTCCTCAGGAACCGGCTGCCGAAGTACGAGCGCCCGCGGGCCGACGAGATCGACGAGCTGTCGGTGGCGATCGTCGTGGACCAGCGGCCCCTGGGCGGGAATGTGCGCTCCACGGTCGGCACCGCGACCGACATCCACTCGGTGATCCGGGTGCTGTTCTCGCGCCATGGCACCCCCAGCGCGGGCGAGGCGACGGCGTACTCCTTCAACGACCCCTCGGGCATGTGCCCGGAGTGCGACGGCGTGGGCAGAACCCTCCATGTCGACCCCGAGCGCGCGGTGGACCGCTCCCGGTCGCTGAACGAGGGGGCGCTGCTGCTGCCGGGGCTCACCGTGGGCGGCTGGGAGTGGCAGCTGTACGCCAACTCCGGCCTGTTCGATCTCGACAGACCACTCGGCGAGTACTCCCCCGAGGAGTGGCGGCTACTGCTCCACGGGTCGGGTTTCGCGGTGCGCATCGAGATGAAGTCGGGCTCCGCGGAGATGCAGTTCGAGGGGATCATCAACCGGTTCACCCGGATCTTCCTCAACCGCGACACCACGACCCTCTCGGAGAAGCGGCGGGAGGCCGCGGCCCGTTTCGTGGAGCAGCGGCCGTGCGGGGCGTGCGGCGGGGCCCGGCTGAACGAGGCGGCGCTCGCCACCCGGATCGACGGTCTGGGGATCGCCGACTACAGCCGGATGGAGGTGGCCGATCTGGTGCGGGTCCTCGACCGGATCGACGACCCGGTGGCCGGTCCGGTCGCCGCCGCCGCGCGGAGCCGGCTCCAGCGGCTGGTGGACATCGGACTGGGCTATCTCTCGCTGGACCGGGAGACGACCACCCTCTCGGGCGGGGAGGGCCAGCGGCTGAAGATGGTCCGCCATCTCGGCAGCGCGCTGACCGGGCTGACCTTCGTCTTCGACGAGCCGAGCACCGGGCTGCACCCGCGTGACGTGGGCCGTCTGGGCGAGCTGCTGACCCGGCTGCGGGACCGGGGCAACACGGTCCTGGTGGTGGAGCACGACCCGGATGTGATCGCGGTCGCCGACCATGTCGTCGACATGGGCCCGGGGGCGGGAGCGAGCGGCGGACGGGTCGTCTACGAGGGTCCGCCGGGTCCGCTGCGGGACGCGGACACCCTCACCGGCCGCTGTCTGCGCCGCCGCACCCCGCTGAAGGAGTCCTTCCGCTCCCCCGCCGGGTGGCTGCCGGTGACGGGCGCCGCGCTGCACAACCTGAAGGGGATCGATGTGCGCTTCCCGGCGGGGGTGCTCACGGTGGTCACCGGGGTGGCCGGCTCCGGCAAGTCGACCCTGGTGTCGGAGGTGTTCACGGCGGCGCACCCGGAGGCGGTGGTGATCGACCAGAGCGCGATCACCGCCTCCGTGCGCTCGACCCCGGCCTCCTTCCTGGGGGTGATGGACACCCTGCGGGGGCTCTTCGCGCGGGTGAACGGGGTGCGGCCGGGGCTGTTCAGCTTCAACTCGGAGGGGGCGTGCCGGGAGTGCTCGGGGCGGGGCGCGATCACCACCGATCTGGCGTTCATGGACCCGGTGACCCGGATCTGCCCGGTGTGCGGGGGGCGGCGGTTCCAGGACGAGGTGCTGGCCCTGCGGGTCGGCGGCCGATCCATCGCCGATGTCCTGGACATGACGGCGGCGGAGGCGGTGGAGTTCTTCGCCGGGGCCGCGGAGGCCGCCGGCGGCGGGTCCACCGCGCCGGCCCGGGACCGGGACCGGGCGCTGCCGAGGAAGCTGGCGGCGCTGGGCGAGGTGGGCCTCGGATATCTGGCGCTCGGACAGCCGCTGAGCACCCTCTCGGGCGGGGAGCGGCAGCGGCTCAAGCTGGCGACCCGGCTGCACCGCACGGGCAGTGTGTACGTCCTGGACGAGCCGACCACCGGTCTGCACATGGCCGATGTGGACACGCTGACCGCGCTGCTCGACCGGATGGTGGACGCGGGGAACACGGTGATCTGCGTCGAGCACAACCTGGAGGTGGTCAAGCGCGCGGACTGGATCGTCGATCTGGGTCCGGACGGCGGCAGGAACGGCGGCGAACTGGTCTTCGAGGGGACTCCCAAGGAGCTGCTGGACCACCCGGTGTCGCTCACCGCGGAGTATCTGCGGCGGGACACGGCCGGGCGCGAGGGCGGTCCGCGGGGCCGCGAGGGAGTGTGACCTGTCTCTCCGCACGCGCCCGTGCCCGGGGCCCTCGGCCCGCGCGCCCTGGCGCGCGCCCCCGTGACCTGCGGTGCATAACGGAACGTAACCGGCCGGGAGGGAGCCGGCGCGCCCCGGGCAGGGGGGTCGACTTGGTCGCGCGCTTACAGCGCCCTTAACCTACGGTTTCGTAACCTACGAATCCGTAGGTAACTCTCCCGTCCCCAGGAGCATCCGTGACCATCACCTCTCCCCACCTGGGCAGCTCGGACGCGTGGACCGACGCCCGGCTGCTCCACGCCCTGGAGGAGGTCGTGGAGAAGGAACTCAACCGGCATCTGAAGGTCGCCAAGGACTGGATGCCCCACGAGTACGTCCCGTTCAGCGACGGACGCAACTTCCCCGGCCTCTTCGAGGACGGGCAGGCCTGGGAGCAGGAGCAGTCCAAGGTCACCGACATAGGCCGTATCGCCCTCGTCGTCAATCTGCTGACCGAGGACAATCTGCCCAGCTACCACCATGAGATCGCGTCCCTCTTCGGCCGTGACGGCGCCTGGGGCACCTGGGTGCACCGCTGGACCGCCGAGGAGGGCCGGCACGGCATCGTGATGCGCGACTACCTGCTGACCTCGCGCGCCGTCGACCCGGACAAGCTGGAGCAGTTCCGGATGTCGCACATGTCGGAGGGGTTCGAGTCCGACAACCGGCACTCGATGCTGCACTCGGTGGCGTACGTCGCCTTCCAGGAGCTGGCCACCCGCGTCTCGCACCGCAACACCGGCCACCAGTCGGGCGACCCCGTCTGCGACCGGATGCTGGCCCGGATCGCGACCGACGAGAATCTGCACATGGTCTTCTACCGCAACCTGCTGGGCGCGGCCTTCGAGATCGCCCCCGATCTCACCATGCGGTCCGTGCGCGATGTCGTCGTCGACTTCCGCATGCCCGGCCACGGCATCCCCGGCTTCGAGCGGGCCGCCGCGCAGATGGCGATCGGCGAGATCTACAACATGCGCATCCACCACGACGACGTCCTCGCCCCGGTGCTGCGCTTCCTGAAGGTCCTGGAGATCGACGGCCTCGGCCCCGACGGTCTCCAGGCCCAGGAGGAGCTGGGGCTGTACATGAACGGCCTCGACGCCGAGGCGGCCAAGTTCGACGAGAAGCTGGCGGCCCGCAAGGCCCGCATGGCGGCCCGGGCGGCGGGCTGACCCCGCCTTCTCGCCAGCCGGTCTCCCGGTAGTCCTTCAGCACCACCCCGGCGACCGGGGAACCGGCCTCGCCCCGCACGATCGGATCGTGGATCGGGGCCGCGCCGTCGACGACATCGAGCGGGGCACGGGTCCCGGCCGCCGCGATCCACGCCCTGCGCGGCGCCGGGTTCTCATCGGTGATCCAGCCGGTGTCCACACCGCACATGCAGACCCCCTGGGCGGCGAGCCGCGCCGCGCTCGTGCGCGTGAGCATATTGAGCGCGGCCTTCGCCATAGGGGTGTGCGGATGGCGGTCGGTCTTGTTGCGCACCGCGAAGAGGCCCTCGACCGCCGACAACATTGACGATGCAGCGGCGCGGGCGGTCCGCGCCGCCGGCAGCAGCGGGAGCAGCGGGAGCAGCCGGTCGGCGAGCAGGGCCGGCGCGAGGGCGTTGACGAGCTGCGCCTCCAGCACCTCGGCGGGGTCGAGCGAGCCGAGCGTCGCGGTCCAGGAGTTCTCCGGGGACGGATCGGGCAGCAGCCCGGCCTCGTCCGGCTCGGGCTCCGGCTCCAGCTCCAGCTCCAGCTCCAGCTCCAGCGCCGTCTCGCTCTCGCTCTCGCGCAGAACGGGGTCGAGCGCCCGGTCGGCGCGGTCGGCGGCGGCCATCGGGGTGTAGCCGGGCGCGGCGAGCACACCGGGCGGGAGCGCACCGCGCTCACCGGCCGCCGGCCGGGCACAGGAGGCGGCCGGACGGCGGATCGTCTGCGCCGCGTTGCTGACGAGGATGTCCAGCGGCCGGCCCGCCGCGCGCAGCCGCTCGCACACCCCGATCACCTGCCGGGGATCACGCAGACCGACGGCGACGACGGTGAGCCGGTCCAGCCGGCGCTCGCTGCCCGGGACCGCCCGGAAACGCGCGAGGGTGTCCTGCGGGAAGCGGCTGGTGACCAGGGTCTCGGCGCCGTCCCTCAGCATCATCAGGGCGAGCCGGAAGCCGATCTTCACCCGCCCGCCGGTGAGCAGGACCCGGCGGCCCGTCAGATCCGTCGACAGCCCTCGGCGCGCGGTGTTGTCGGAGGCGCAGGCCGGGCAGAGCAGATGGCAGAAGCCGTCCGTGTGCCGGTACAGCTCCTTGCGGACAGAGCAGCGGCGGGGGCGCGCGAGGACACCGGGTGTCCCGGCCCCGGCGGGCAGCGGCGCGTCCTCCCGGCGGTCGAGCCCGCCGGTGGCGGTGCCCGCCACCACCCCGGCGTCCGCGTCCCGGCGCAGGCGCCGCAGCTCCCTGCGCCGTCTGTTGCGGCTCTCCCGCGCGAAGGACGAGGCCACCTCCTCGCCCAGCCGCCTGGACGGTCCGCTCGAAAGCGGCCAGTTCGTCGGTGGTGATCTGATGATCCATGGTGCTCCGCCCCCGGGTTTCTCCCGGTGATCCTCATAACCGATGGTCCGGGAGGGCATCCGGATAAACCACCACTCGTCCGGGTGACGCCGGTTGCGGCTCCGGGCTGATGATCTGTCAGGGTGTGCTGCCATGGATCTCCAGGTGGACACCGAGGAACTGGGGCGCCTCGCGCGCGCCCTGGAGCGGTCGCTGTCATCGCTGGCCGAGGCGCGCTCCGCGCTCCGGCGGGCGCGGACGGACCAGTTGGGCACCGGCCGTCTCGACCGGGCCTGCGACGGCTTCCAGGAGCGCTGGGCCCACGGAGCGGAGCGGTTACGGGACCGGATCGCGTCGATCGACGACGGGGTGCGGCTCAGCCACCGCGGCTACGCCGAGGTCGACACGGCCGTCGAGGACTCCTTCCGCCCGGCGCCCGGCCATGGCTGACCACCCCCACCTGGGCTGGGACCCGGCCCCCGGCAGCCCGCCCGCCATCGCGGCGCTGCGCACCTCGCTCACCGCCTCCGCGACGGCCCTCGCCACCGCCCACCGCCTGGTGACCCGCCTCCTCACCGAGACGTCCTCCTGGCGGGGCGAGGCCGCCGAGGCCTTCCGCGCCGCCCTCGACGGCGACCTCCCCCGCCGCCTCGACCACGCCCACCGCTCCCTCGCCCGGGCGGCCCGCGAACTCTCCCGCTGGCACGACGACCTGCTCGCCTTCCAGTCCACGGCCCGCGCGTACGACACCCGCGCCCGGCGTGCCCAGCAGTCCCTCACCCGCGCCCGCACCCACGAACACCACCTCCGCTCCACCCCCACCACCCCGGAAGCCGACCTCCGCACCGCCTCATCCGCCGTGGCGGACGCCCTGGCGGAACTGGAGGGGGTGCGGAGGCTGGCGCGCGAACTGGAGGGGGAGCACGAGGCGGCGGCGGGGAGGGTGGCGAAGGGGATGGAGGAGGCGGGGGTGGGGGTGGAAGGGGAGGAGGAGGGGGTGCTGGACAAGGTTCTGACCTGGGTCGACGACAACTTGGGTGACGCCTTGAGCCTGTTGTCGGCCTCCCTGGGGCTCTTCGCCGTCTTCATCGCGGCCCCGGTCGCCGTACCCCTGCTCTTCGCTGCCGCGGGGCTGAGCCTTGCCGCGCTCGTCTCGCACGCTTCCGACCCGGAGCACAGAGCCGCCCTCAGCGGCGGACTCAGGCAGGGCAGGTTCGATGGTCAGTTCTGGTCCAGCGCGGTGACTCTCGGCGGTGACGCCCTGGGGACACTTCCCGGCGTGGGGGCTGTCGCGCACGGAGCCAAGAGCATGGTCAACACGACCCGATCGGGTATCGCGGCCGACGAGGGGGCGTCGGTGAGTCTTCGAAATGGCGTACGGGCCTTCGGGACCGGCTCGTCCGAGGCGATGCACCAGATCAACGAGGCACCGAAGCCGGTACTGGACTGGGTGGTCCGGAGAACCAGCCCTCGCGTGGAAGTGCCCCTGCAGGCGGGCGTCGCGGGCAGTGCCGTGGTAACCGCAGGAGTCGGGCTCACCCCGGCTGAGGACAGTGACGGCGCCAAGACCGCGGCGACCGGCGTTGACGGTGCCCGGATCGCCGCGTCCGACGCACCGAGCGCCGGCCTCAACGCGGCTCGCATCTGGGCCCAGCTGACGAGATAGGACCAAACGACATGCCACCCGCTCCTTCTGCCGAATCCCGGTGCGAGCCTTGTTGGTTCGGCCTGCCACCGGGATTCGTCGACCTCCCCCACGATGACGTGAGCGAGGTGAAGGAGCGCATGAAACATGACGTTCTGGCACTGCCTCTTCCCTCCCACGTCCGTGACCAGTACACGCGCGCAGCCGAATTGCTCAGCGGACTACTCGAAGATCTATGCGGACAAGGAGCCATGCACTTCGCCTTCGGCCTCCACTCAGGAGGAGCTCAGAGGGTCTCCATGTCGGTCCTGACCCTGTCGGAGATCTGCACCAGCCTGATGACAAGCAACCTGGCCGCTGCGCAGTGCGCGATTCATCTCGTACGGAATCCCCTGGGCGCCATTCTCCGGCGCGACCTCGTGGACCTGCCGTGCAAGGCACCAGCGGCACTGGTGACGTGCCTTCTCCCGGTTCCGTCGCTGGAGATCGGTCCCGCGAGAATCCCCGCCCGCAGCGATGGTGTCTTCCAGGCACGGCTGGCGGTCGGGCGCCCCGCCAGTTCACGTGTGATCCTCGTCGACCTCACCACCGCATCGACTGATCTCTCGGAGGAGTACACCGAGATCGTGCTCGGGATCGGCCGTACTCTGCGCTTCACCGACCCCGTCGCACGACCGACTGGGCCACGGCCCAGAAGCCGACTCTCGGAGATGTAACCCGTCATGTGTCGCGGAATGCCCACCAGGGAGCAGCCGGCCTTCGCCCATGCGCCAACGGCAGCGGGGTACCGCCGGCTCGTGGCAGGACGAAGGCTCGGCGTCGCCGCGGCTCTCGGCGTACCGGCCGCGCTCATCTGGGCCGCAGAGCTCACTGCCTTCCCTGACGAAGCGATTCCGCTCCTCGCCGTGGCGCTTCTGGCCAGCCCCTTCCCTCTGCTGGTCTCAGTTCTCGCCCTGATTCACACGCCCAGGACCGCGCGCGTTCTCCAGTGCTACGCGTGGCGGTCCTATCCCTGTCGCTACCCGCAGGGGCGTCAGAGGCGGAGCTTCGCCATCGCCGTCACCGTCGCGCCCGGGAAGGAGATCCTGCTCCGGACCACGCCGTACCGGCGCGGCCTCGGGCGCGGGCGGAGCGATCGGCTGGACACCATCTGGTTCGCGGGCGACCCCGCAGCGGGAGGCGTCCTCTCCCCGGTCGGCGGGGCCCGTCCCGTCAGGGCCCTGCGCACGGCCCTCTGGGAGAGCGGGGCACAGGTACCGCCCGCCGACGCCCAGGCCGAGCGGGCGGGTCTGGCGAGAGAGGGGCGATTCGTGCGGCGCTGGTTCTGAGAAACGTCAGCCGCGCCCCCTCCGCAGCACATCACGCTCCTGCTCCGACATCCCACCCCACACCCCGAACTTCTCGTCATGCCTCAGCGCGTACTCCAGGCACTCCACCCGCCCCTCACAAGCCCCGCACAGCCGCTTCGCCTCCCGTGTCGAGGACCCCGGGGCCGGGAAGAAGAACTCGGGGCCCGTCTGGGCGCACAGGGCCGTCTCCTGCCAGGAGAGGTCGTCGTCGGTGGTGGTCGTGGTGTTGGTCGGCATACCCGACACCCTCCCTCGCACCGATAAACGCCGGATCAATGACCCATCAACACCCTGCTGGAGCGCACCGCGCCCTCCCGCGCCCGCGCACCCTCACCCCTCCCCCTGCATCACCGCGAACCGCGCGCCCCACGGGTCCGACAGCTGGGCGAAGCGGCCCACGCCCTGGAGGTCGACAGGGGGTGTGATGACCGTGGCGCCGGTGGAACCGGCGCGGGTGACGGTGGCGTCGCAGTTCTGGACGGCGAAGTAGGGGAGCCAGTGGGGGGTGGTCCCGGAGGAGGTGGCGGCGAGGGGGACCAGGCCGGCGAACATCGCCTCCGGGGACTCGCCCGCCGGGTGGGTCATGGTGTAGGAGCCGGAGCCGTCGGGGTAGGGGACGGCGGTGGTCTCCCAGCCGAAGACCTCGGTGTAGAAGGCCAGATCGGCGTCCGGGTCCGGGGTGTACAGCTCCAGCCAGCACAGGGCGCCGGGGGCGTTCACCACGTCGAGGCCCTTGGTCAGGGCCGGCTGCCAGATGCCGAAGCCGACGCCCGCGCGGTCCGCGAGGACCGCCATGCGGCCCCGGTCGAAGACATCCATCGGTTCGACGACCACCGTGCCGCCGGCCCGGCGCACCGCTTCCGCCGTGGCGGCGGCGTCGGCCGACTGGAAGTAGATGTTCCAGGCGGGCGGGCCCTGCTCCGGCGGGACGGTCATGCCCGCCGCCGCGGTGCCGCCGTCCAGCGTGAACATTCCGTAGCCGCCCGCCTCCGGCCCGGCGGACGCGAAGGTCCAGCCGAAGATCCCGGCGTAGAAATCGGTCGCGGCCTCCAGATCCGGTGTCCCCAGATCGAGCCAGTTCGGGGAGCCGGTGACATAACGCGTGGTGAGCATGGTGCGCTCCTTCGCGGGGTCCCGTTCGTCTCCCTGTCGAGTCTGCTATCGATGCCCGGGGCCCGCATCCCTGGGGGCCGGGCGCGGCTGTGCGCCGGGCGCGTGCTCCCGGGCGCGGTGCGGCTCGTACCCCGGGATCGTGCCGTCGGGCTTGGCCACCAGGAGGAGCCCGGCCATCCCCATGTCCGAGTGGCTCTGGACATGGCAGTGGTACATCCACGCGCCCGCGCCCGCGTTCTCGCCCGCGATGATCTGGAAGCCGAAGGAGTCCGCCGGGCCGGTGATCTTGTTGTCGATGACCCTGCTGACATCGCCGGGGCCGCTGAGCAGGCCCGTTCTGTTGTCCGCCCAGCGGTGCCCATGGATATGGAACGTGTGGTACAGCTCACCGTGCGTGATCATGATGATCTCGACACGGTCACCGACCGTGACCCGGAAGTCGGGACCCGTGTGGCCGGGCTTGTTGTTGATCGTCATGTCGTTGAAGACGATGGTGCACTGGTGGTCGGGGAGCGGATCGCCCTGGCGGCGGACGACCACCGGACCGTACAGGCCCTTGCGGATGCCGCCCGTGCCGTGGTCCGTGCCCACGACATGGTCGTGGTAGTGCCAGTAGCCGGCGCTCCCGGCGCGCCAGGTGCCGTCCGCGCGGCGGCCGGGGAGGTGGGTGCGCCAGGTGTACGTACGGGTCGCGCCGGGTTCCACATGGCTGCGGCTCATCCGGGTGCCGTCGTTGGCGATGTCGTAGTCGACGCCGTGGACATGCAGGCTGACCGGCACGTCCAGGGTGTTCTCGAACTCGATGTGGAGGGTGTCGCCCTCGGTCAGTTCGATCAGCGGGCCGGGGACGGACGCCTTGCCCTTCTCCAGGCCGTACCCCATCCCGCCGTCGGCGAGCTTCTCCGCGTAGAGCTTCATATGGCGTATCCGGCCGCCCGCCGGGGCGGTCCTCAGGCCGCCGGCGGCGGCGGGAGCGCCCCGCGCCCCGGGGGCGGTGGCGAGCGACAACGATGTCGTCCCCGTCGCCGCCACCGCTCCCCCGGCCAGCAGCCGGCGGCTGAAGCCCCGTCTGTCCATGCCCTGACCACGACCCTCGCCCATGCCGGACTCTCCACTCCGCTCGGGGAGATGACGGGGCTCAGCCCCCGGGAACGGCCATACGGTAGCCGGGCGACCAGCGTTTTTCCACACTCAGGACAAAGTTCGTTCTTTTCCGGCTCCACCTCTTGGCGGAACCGGCGAACAGGTCTAACTTCCAAGGCTGTTGATGTGACCACAGAGGGGTGGGTGACCATATGCACCGCACACCGCGTCGCGGGCCGAGATCCCCGGGACGCCCGGTGGCGGCGGTCCTGGGGGCCGGCGCACTGATCGTCTCGCTGCTCGGCGGGGGTGCGTCCGCGTCCGCGCAGGAGCCGCCGGAGCCGCCGGACCCGAGGAAGACAACGTTGTCCCTGCCCTCGCCGCCCGGCGGGCGCGCCGTGCGGGTGCTGGTCTT
The DNA here is from genome assembly GCF_040296845.1 of Streptomyces sp. NPDC001985. NCBI lineage: Bacteria > Bacillati > Actinomycetota > Actinomycetes > Kitasatosporales > Streptomycetaceae > Streptomyces > Streptomyces sp. NPDC001985. The sequence continues at coordinate 26,166 of NZ_JBEOYB010000063.1, read as the reverse complement.
CCACGGCTCCGCCGGAGCCGAGTCGCCCACCGTGGACGCCGGGATCGCGGCGATCGAGTCCATCGGTCTGACCGGCCCGGCCGCCGGGCGGTTCGCCACCGTGGCGACCGACGACGCCGCCGTGTTCACCGACGCCCGGCGGCTCGGCCGGTTCAACGCGGTGGTCTTCCTCACCGGGGGCGGCGATGTGCTCGACCCGGAGCAGGAGGCGGGTCTGGAGTCGTACATGGAGGCCGGCGGGGGCTTCCTGGGCATCCATGACGCGGCCAGGACCGAACCGTACTCCGACTGGTTCACCGGGCTGGTCGGCGCCCGGCCGGCCGGGGCCGCGAGCACGGTGCAGCGCGCGGTGGTGGAGGTCGGCGACCGCCGGCACCCGGCCACCGCGTCGCTGCCGCTCCAGTGGAAGCGGCCGGACAAGTGGTTCAACTGGGCGGCCAACCCGTCCGGCGGCGTCCACACGGTCGCCCGGCTGCGGGAGAGTTCGTACACCCCGGCGGCGGGGGCGAACGGCTGGGACCACCCCATCTCCTGGTGCCGCGACTACGACGGCGGGCGCTCGTTCTACACCGGGATGGGCGGCACCGCCGACAGCTTCGCCGAGACCGGCTTCCGCGACCATCTGCGCGGCGCGCTCGCCTGGACCTCCCGGCTCGCGCGGGCCGACTGCAAGGCCACCATCACCTCCCACTACACGGCCGAGCGGGTCACCCGGCCCAACCAGCCGGGGCAGAACGACCAGATCGGCGAGCCGCACGGACTGACCGTCGCCCCCGACGGCACCGTCTTCTCCATCGGGCGCGGCGGCTCGGACGGAAGTGTTCCGGTCGTCACCGACTGGAACAGCCCCGACGTCGGCAGGGGCCGGGGCGAGATCCATGTGTACGACCCGGCCACCCGGGAGGTGACCCTGGCCGGGGCGCTGACCGTCTTCGGCAACAAGGGCGGCGGGGACGAGCTGACCAAGAACGAGGAGGGTCTGCTCGGGATCGAGCTGGACCCGCGCTTCGCCTCCAACGGCTGGGTGTATCTGCATTACACCCCGCACGAGCGGATCGACCGCGAGAAGCGGATCGGCGACCGGCGGGTCTCCCGCTTCACCTGGGACCGCACCACCCGCCGGCTGGACCCCGCCAGCGAGAAGGTGCTGCTCTCCTGGCCGGTGCAGCTCCACAGCTGCTGCCACGCGGGCGGCGGGATGGCCTTCGACTCCCGGGGCAATCTGTACATCGCGACCGGCGACAACAACTCCTCCGGCTTCAGCGGCGGCTACTCGGGCAACAACCCCCTCCCCACCTACCGGGGCACCGCCTTCGCCGACGCCCGCCGCACCTCGGGCAACACCAACAACCTCAACGGGAAGATCCTCCGCGTCCACCCCGAGGACGACGGCACTTACACCCTCCCCGAGGGGAATCTCTTCACCGGCCGGGAGCCCGACGAGGGCGGTGGGAAGACCCGTGGCGAGATCTATGTGATGGGGGTCCGCAACCCCGCCCGGATCTTCGTGGACCGGACGACCGACATCCTGTACGCGGGGTGGGTGGGCCCGGACGCCGGGGCGCCGTCGACGACCTGGGGCCCCGCCAAGTACGACACCTTCGCGGCGATCACCCGGGCGGGCAACCACGGCTGGCCGTTCTGCATGGGCAACAACCAGCCCTACCGTGACCGCAATCTGCCGGACCCGGCCACACCGCTCGGCTGGTACGACTGCTCCGCGCCGAGGAACGAGTCGCCGCACAACGACGGCCTGGTGAAGGTGCCGCCGGTGACGCCGAACACCATCTGGTACGCGCCCCAGGGCGGCGCCCCGGACTTCCCGCGCGACGCGGCCGGCGTGCCCAGCTACCGGGAGTCCGAGCAGAAGCTGCTGCTGCCCTGGCTCAAGGGCGGCGGGCAGGCCACCATGAACGGCCCGGTCTACCGCCACGACGGGTCGAGCACGAGCGCGGTGCGGTGGCCCCCGTACTGGGACGGCAAGTGGTTCGTCGGGGACTTCTACGACGGGGACCAGCCCCGGCACGCGGTGCTGACCGACCCCGCGACGGTGGGCAGGGGCGGTCTCCCGGTGCACGCGGAGTCCCTGAAGAAGATCGTCCCGGTCGGGGCGAACGGCATCCGCAACCTCATGGACTGGAAGTTCGCGCCCGACGGCTCGCTCTACGTCCTGGACTACGGGCGCGGGTTCTTCACCTCCGACTCCCGCTCGGCGCTGTGGCGGATCACCTATCACGGCGGCGGGGCGACCCCGGCCGCCGACGGCCTGGCGCGGAAGGCGGCGGTCCGATGAGCGGCGGTCCGATGAGCGGCGGTCCGATGAGCGGTGGTCCGATGAGTCCCGGCCCGGCGAATCGGGGCCGGGGTCCGGGGAGAGGAGGCCCGGCAGGACACCGTCCGGGGGGAGGCGGCTCCCCGAGAACGGCGGGACGGCTGTGGACGGCCCTGGTGGCCTCGGTGGCGCTGGTCGTGGGCCTGCTGTCGACAGCCGCGCACGGCCGGCCGGAGGGGGCCGCCGGGCGGGCCGGGGCGGGAACGGCGGCGCGGCAGACGCTGACCTGGACCGCCGGTGACCCGATCGACCGCTATCTCTCCTTCCCCGCGACGGCGGTGGAGGGCCGGACCACCATCGTCTTCGAGAACAGCCGGGCGAGCGGCAACACGACCGGGATGCCGCACTCCCTGACCTTCGACGTCTCGGACCCGGAGTACAACAACGACGTACCGCTGAACATCCTCGCCAACCCCGGGGACGACCGGGGCGGCCGGCACACGGCGGAGGTGACGCTCACCCCCGGGCGGTACCGCTTCTCCTGCGCCATCCCCGGCCACGGCACCATGCGGGGCGTCCTCACCGTCACCGAGAGCACCGGCGGCGACACCACACCGCCGGACACCTCGGCGGCCGTCACGGGCGACCGCGACGACCAGGGCGCCTATGTCGGGCAGGCGACGGTGACACTCACCGCGACCGACGAGGGCTCCGGAGTGGAGCGCACCGAGTACGCGCTGGGGGCGGACGGCCCCTGGCAGCCGTACACCGCCCCGGTCGTGGTGAACACCGTCGGCGCGCACACACTGCGCCACCGGGCCACCGACCGGGCCGGGAACACGGGGGCCGGGAAGAGCGAGTCCTTCACGGTGGCCGCGCCGCCGACCGGCGACACCACACCGCCGGACACCTCGGCGACGGTCGCCGGCGACCGCGACGGCCAGGGCCGCTACCGGGACACGGCCACCGTGACCGTGACCGCGTCCGACACCGGCTCGGGCGTCAACACCATCGAGTACGCGCTCGGGGAGGCCGGCGCCTGGCAGCCGTACACCGCCCCGGTCGTGGTGGACTCCCCCGGCGCGCACACGGTCCGCTACCGGGCCACCGACCGGGCGGGCAACGCGGCGGCGGTGAAGTCCGCCTCCTTCACGGTGGTCGCGACCCCCGCGCCGGACCGGGAACCGCCGGTGACGGCGGCCTCGGTGAGCGGACGGCTGAACTCCGACGGCGCCTATGTGACCAGCGCCCGGGTCACGGTCGACGCCACCGACGCGGGCGGCTCGGGGGTGGAGCGGATCGAGTACTCGCTCGACGGCGGCCCGTATCTCGCCTACACCGCACCCGTGCTGATCGACCGGGTGGGCTTCCACTCGGTGCTGCACCGGGCCACGGACCGGGCGGGCAACACCTCGCAGGCGCGGCGGGTCACCCTCACCGTCGCCGAGGGCGGCGGCGTCCCGGCGCCCCACTGCCCCGAGTGGGACGAGCGGCTCACCGTGATCGTGGGCACCGTCGACTCCGGGGTGCCCAACCGGATGACCCGGGGCCGCTGCACGGTCAATGAGCTGATCGAGGACGAGAAGTCCTGGTCCTCGCACGCGCTCTTCCTCAAGCACGTCGACTCGGTGCTGGACGGGCTGCTGGCGGAGGGGGTCGTGGACGCGCGCGAGCACCGGGTGGTGTACCGGGCGGCCCGGCAGTCGGGCATCGGCAGACCGGGCCAGAACACCGGCTACCGCCCGCTGTTCGACGGCTCCCGGGCGTCCTTCGACCGCTGGCAGCACGTGGGCGGCGGCTCGTTCGCCCTCAACGACGACGGGACGATGACCAGCGGCACCACCCGGGCCGGTCTGGGCATGCTGTGGTTCCCCGGGACGCGGTTCGGGGACTTCTCGCTGAAGCTCCAGTGGCGGGACGACGCCCCCGGCGGCTCCCACGCCAACAGCGGGGTCCTCGTCCGCTTCCCCGGGGTGCACGACCACCCGGAGGAGCCGCGCCCCGAGTGGGTCGCCATCACTTTCGGCCACGAGGTGCAGATCCTGGACCGGCCGGACGGCGACCCGTACAAGACGGGCTCGGTCTACGGCTTCGACCGGGTCGGGCTCGGCGGTGCCGGGGTGACGCCGAAGGGCACCTGGAACGAGTACGAGATCCGGGTGGTCGGGCAGTCGTACGAGGTGCTGCGCGACGGCGTGCTGATCAACCGGTTCGAGAACACCGGCGGCCAGGAGTTCGTCCCGCCGCGCGCCGGCGACCCCGGGACCGACGGCCGGCGGTACGCCACCGGGTACATCGGGCTCCAGGTCCACGGCACCACGGATGTGGTCTCGTACCGCAATATCCGGATTCAGGAGCTGTGACCGGGGCGGCGGCCCTCCGTCCGGGGGCCGCCGCCACTCCCGCCGTCACTCCGGGTCGCGCGCGCGGCTGGGCTGGACCCGTTTGGGCTCGCCGGGCATCTTCGGGTACTCCGGCGGATAGGGCAGATCGCCCAGGCCGTGGTCCGCCTCGTCGCGGCGGGCGGTCTCCAGCAGGGTCTCCAGGCTGAAGCGGTGCTCGTCCATGTCGGCGTGGACATCGCCCTCGCGCGCGTAGCGGCCGGGCATGGTCCTGATGTCGAAGTCCTCCGGGCGGGCGTCGTCGATCTCCTCCCAGCGCAGGGGCGCGGAGACCGGGGCGTGCGGCCGGGGGCGGACCGAGTAGGCGGAGGCGATGGTGCGGTCGCGGGCGGTCTGGTTGTAGTCGACGAAGATCCGCTCGCCGCGCTCCTCCTTCCACCACTTGATGGTCACCCGGTCCGGCATCCGCCGCTCCAGCTGCCGTCCGCAGGCGATGGCGGCGCGCCGGACCTGGGTGAAGGTCCAGCGGGGTTCGATGGGGACGAAGACATGGAGACCGCGCCCGCCGGAGGTCTTGGGCCAGCCGCGCAGCCCGGCCTCGTCGAGGACGGCGCGCAGTTCGTGGGCGGCGCGCACGGCGTCCGCGTAGTCGGTGCCGGGCTGGGGGTCGAGGTCGATGCGGAGTTCGTCGGGGTGGTCGGTGTCGTCGCGGCGGACCGGCCAGGGGTGGAAGGTGACGGCGCCCAGATTGGCGGCCCAGATCACGGCGGCGGGTTCGGCGGGGCACATCTCGTCGGCGGACCGGCCGCTGGGGAAGGTGATGTGGGCGGTGGGAATCCAGTCGGGGAGGTGCTTGGGGGCGCGCTTCTGGAAGAAGGACTCGCCGGTCACCCCGTCGGGGTAGCGCTCCAGGGTGGTGGGGCGGTCGCGCAGGGCGCGGGTGATGCCGTCGCCGACGGCGAGGTAGTAGGTGACCATGTCGAGCTTGGTGTATCCGTGCTCGGGAAAGTAGATCTTGTCGGGATGGGACACGCGCACGGTGCGTGTCCCCACGTCCAGCTCCACCGCTCCAGCCATGTCCGTCAGGGTATGCCGTGCCGACATTCACCGCATACCGGACACTGTTCCCATGGATCTGCCGGTGATGCCGCCCGTGAAACCGATGCTCGCCAAGTCCGTGAGGACCATCCCGCCCGGTATGCAGTACGAGGCCAAGTGGGACGGCTTCCGGGCGATCGTGCACCGCGACGGCGACGAGATGGTGCTGGGCTCCCGCACCGGCAAGCCGCTCACCCGCTACTTCCCCGAGCTGGTCGAGGCGCTGGCGGCGAATCTGCCCGCACGGTGCGTGGTGGACGGCGAGATCGTCGTCGCCCATGAGGGGCGCCTCGACTTCGACCGGCTCAGCGAGCGCATCCACCCCGCCGACTCCCGGGTGCGGACCCTCGCCGAGCGGACCCCGGCGAGCTTCATCGCCTTCGACCTGCTGGCGCTGGGCGACCGTGCGCTGCTGGACGCCCCGCTGTCCGAGCGCCGGACCCGGCTCGCCGAGGCACTGCGCCCCGCCGCTCCCCCGGTCCATCTCGCGCCGGCCACCACGGACCGGCAGCTCGCGGCGGAGTGGTTCGACCGGTACGAGGGCGCGGGGCTCGACGGGATCGTCGCCAAGCCGCTCGATCTGCCCTACCGGCCCGACGCGCGGCTGATGTACAAGATCAAGCACGAGCGGACCGCCGATGCCGTGCTCGCCGGCTACCGCTTCCACAGGAGCGGGCCGGTCCTCGGCTCGATGCTGCTGGGGCTGTACGACGGGACGGGCACGCTCCAGCACGTCGGCGTCTGCGCCGCCTTCCCCATGAAGCGGCGGGCGGAGCTGATCGCCGAGCTGGAGCCGCTGCGGATGGACCCTCCGGACGGCCACCCCTGGGCCGCCTGGGCGCGGGAGAGCGCCCACGAGGGGGCCAGGCTGCCGGGCGCGCCGAGCCGCTGGAGCGGGAAGAAGGATCTGTCGTGGGTGGCGCTGCGGCCCGAGCGGGTGGTGGAGGTGGCCTACGACCACATGGAGGGGGACCGATTCCGGCACACCGCCCAGTTCCGCCGCTGGCGCCCCGACCGGGACCCCTCCGGATGCACCTACGCCCAGCTCGCGGAGCCGGTGCGCTACGACCTCGCGGAGGTGCTCTCGGCACCCGGGGGCTGAGAGACGGGCGCCGGCGCCGAAGCCGCCGGGGAATCGGGCGAGTTGATCGATTCGGATGCCCGTGCGGCGTTCGCGTAAGGTGTGTCGCCGGTGCCGCCCGAGACGGAGGGCCGGGCGAGCCGCGCTGTGCGCACCTCTCGTACGACACCGTGGTCCCGGTCGCCTCGACGGGGGCGCGGGCTGCGGGGTTGCCGCGCTGCTCGGGCCCTCCTCGCATCCTCGCGCACGCCCGTGTCCGGCTCCTGTGCGCGCCGCGCGGAGGGGAGTCGGCGGGAGAGGGCACCGCTCACTGCCCGGGGGGTCGCACCGCCGGTGCGCAGTGGGAGATCGAGGGGCGGCCGGCGACGGTTGCCCCACCGGGACATTCCCGCCGCCGAACGCGGACCTCGCTCCGCTAGGTATGGAGGGACAGGGTCCGCCGGGAGCCCGGCGGACCGCTGGAGCAGAAGAGAAGGACTACGCCGTGACCGCCTCGCCCTCACCCCTCGTCCCCGTGCCGATCCCGGACCGGGTGGCCGTGCTGATCGGATCGTGCATGCCCGACCATGTGCTGCGCGCGGAGATCGAGGCGGACAGCGCCGCACGGGAGATCGGCCGCTTCCGGGGCCCGCTGTGCGCCGAGGACCGGGCCGACCGGGAGTACGCGCTCTCCGTGCTGGCCCGGGCGAACAAGGTGCTGGCCGCGCACCACCCCCGGCTGGTGATCGGCCCGTACCAGGGGTGCTGAGGCGCGGGCGGAGCGCCCGGCGCCGTGCCGGGATGTGAGCGCCGTGGGCCGCCGCTACCCCGGGCGGACTCCCCCCGCATGCGGCTGACCTGGGACGGTGTGACGCTGCGAGGGTGACCTCCGGGATTGACACCGCAAGCGGCGCCGCCGCGCCGCCCGTGCTCGACGCGCGGCAGCGGAACATCGTCTTCGGCACGGTTCTGCTCGGGGTGCTGCTGGCCGCGCTGGACCAGACGATCGTCGGGACCGCGCTGCCCACGATCGTCTCGGAGCTGGGCGGCGCCGCGCACATGTCGTGGGTGGTCACCGCGTATCTGCTCACCGAGACCGTCGCCACGGTCCTGGTCGGCAAGTTCGGCGATCTCTTCGGCCGGAAGCTGATCTTCCAGATCTCGGCGGTCATCTTCATCACCGGCTCGTTCCTGTGCGGGCTGTCCACCACGATGGCCGCGCTCATCGGCTGGCGGGGGCTCCAGGGCATCGGCGCGGGCGGGCTGATGGTCACCTCGATGGCGCTGATCGCCGATGTCATCCCGCTGCGCGACCGGGGCAAGTACCAGGGCGCGATCGGCGCGGTCTTCGGTGTCTCCACGGTGGTCGGCCCCCTCATCGGCGGGCTCTTCACCGACCATCTGACCTGGCGCTGGGCGTTCTACGTCAATGTCCCGATCGCCATCGCCGTGGTGGTCGCCGCCGCCCGCACCATGCCGTCCGTGCGCGCGGCGGGCCGCCCGGTCATCGACTACGCGGGCATCGCGCTGGTGACGGCGGGCGCCGGAGCCCTGATCCTCGCGACGAGCTGGGGCGGGAACCAGTACGCCTGGAGCTCACCGGTCGTCCTCGCGCTCTTCGCCGGCGGACTGCTCTCGCTCGTCCTCTTCTGCCTGGTGGAAGTACGGGCCGCCGAGCCCATGCTGCCCATGCGGCTCTTCCGCAATCCGGTCTTCACCGTCTGCTCCGTGCTGAGCTTCGTCGTCGGCTTCGCCATGCTCGGCGCGCTCACCTTTCTGCCCACCTATCTCCAGTACGTGGACGGGGACTCGGCCACCCTCTCCGGGGTGCGCACCCTGCCGATGGTGCTGGGGCTGCTGGTCGCCTCCGTCTGGAGCGGCAACGCGGTCAGCAGAACCGGCCGGTACCGGATCTATCCCATCGTCGGCAGCGTGGTGATGGGCGCGGGCCTGTTCCTGCTCTCGCTGATGGGGCCGGGGACCGGGGCCTGGCTGGAGTCGCTGTACATGGTGGTGCTCGGCGTCGGCATCGGTCTGTCGATGCAGGTGCTGACGATCGCCGTGCAGAACACCGTGGAGTACGCCGATCTCGGCACCGCGACCTCCGGGGTCACCTTCTTCCGGACGCTGGGCAGCGCGTTCGGGGCGGCGGTGTTCGGCACCATCTACGCCAACGCGCTGACCCCGAACCTCACCCGGGCCGTGGCGCGGGCGGCGCGGGAGGTGGGCGCCGACCCGGCGGTGATCGCCCGGCTGGCGCGCAGCCCTCGGGGGCTGCACCACCGGCTGACGGCCGCGCAGCGCGAGCCGATCGTGCAGGCGTACGCGGACACCCTCCAGACGGTCTTCCTCTGGACCGTGCCCGTCGCCGCGCTGGGGCTGCTGGTCGCGCTCTTCCTGAAGGAGGTCCCGCTGCGCGACACGGTCAGGGCCGCCTCCACCGACATGGGCGACGGCTTCTCGTCGCCGACCACCGGGGACTCGGAGAAGCTGCTGGAGGGGGCGGTGGCGAAGATCGTCTCCCGGACCGGGCCCGCGACCGCGCGGCAGGTGGTCACCGGCTCCGACAGCAGGCTGGACATCGCGGGCGCCTGGGCGGTGATGGAGGTGGAGCAGATGACCCGGCTGGTCGGGCACGCGAGCGCGGGGCTGATCGCGGCCCGCCACCGGCTGCCGCCCGAGGTGCTGGTGCCGGTGTTCGCCCGGATGGTGGACGAGGGGTTCCTGAGCCGGGAGGGAAGCTACTTCTCCCACACCGAGGCGGGGCGGCGGGAGGCCGGCGCGATCACCCGCGCCTGGCAGCAGTGGCTCGGCGACCAGCTGGAGCACGACATCGGGCGGCCTCCGGGCCCCCGGCTGCACGCCGCGGCCGACAGCATCGCCAAGCGGCTCCTCGCCGAGGAACTGGAGGAGGGCCTGCCGAGGAAGTGACCACCGGGACCGGGGCCCGGCGGTGCCGGCCGGCGCGGGGGCACGGCGGTGCGGGGCCGGGCCGGTGCCGGGCCCGGCGGATCACTCCAGGAAGACCCCGTCCACGTACACCCACAGGCCCCGCACCCGCTCGAAGGCGCTCCTCTCGTGCAGCGCCCCCCGCTGTCCGTGCTGCCGGTACCGCGCGCGGAAGGTGACCGTCCCCGTGGAGTGGAAGGGACTGCCCTCGGTGGTCCCGGTGATCTCCAGCCCGCTCCAGCGCGTCGCCGGGTCGAGCTCCAGCTCGGGGGGCCTGGTCGCCGGGTGCCAGGTGCGCAGCAGATAGGCCGGGTCGTGGGCGGCGAAGGCGCTGTAGCGGGAGCGCATCAGCAGTTCGGCGGTGGGGGCCTCGGCCCCGCCCGTGTGGAAGCGGCCACAGCACGCGCCGTAGGCGGCGGGCAGCCCGCAGGGGCAGGGCGAGCCGGCGGTGAGGACCGGCGGGGCGGCGGGGGCGCGCCGGGGACGGGAGCTGCGTCGGGACATGCCCCCATTCTCCAGCGGCGCCCGCCCGGAGAACCAGCCGGGGCGCCCGGGCCCCGCGCCCGGTCCCGCGTCCGGGACGCCGGACCCCGCGCCTCAGCCCTGGCCCGTCCGGTGGTCCTGCTGCCGTGCGCGGGGCGGCGGGAAGACCGGGGCGCCGGGGCGGGTGGTGGTGACGCGGCGGGCACGGGCCAGCACCTCGGGCTCCACCGCCGCCAGCGCCTCGTCCGAGCCATGGGCCAGCAGCTCGGCCACGGCCTCCCCGAGCACGGTCCGCGCCTGGGCCGACCCCTGCCGCTCCGACCAGAGCGCGAGCAGCCGCTCCGGGCAGCTCGTGGCCGCGTGGGCGAAGGAGGCCTCCGCCCACGCCCGTACCGCCGTGTCCTCGCCGTGTGCCTCCAGCGCGGTGAGCGCGACCCGCGCCATCAGCCCCACACCGACCGTGTCGTGCGCCCCCGATTCGATGACGCCCAGGACCCGGCCGACCACCGCGGCCGGCAGCCGGGCCGCGTCGGTGGCGAGCTGGCCCAGGAGCAGCCGGGTCACACAGCGCTGCGAGGTGTCGTCGAGGCCGCTGCCCGGTCCGATGAAGGTGGCGCAGCGCTCGTACTGGGCGGCCAGCTCCTCCTCGGGCGCCCCGAGCCCGCTGGCGAGCCAGAGCGAGGTCAGCCCGTGGGCGACGGAGGTGGCGCTGCCGTCGGCGGTGCCCACGAAGGTGGTGACGGCCGGGGCCAGCCAGGTGAAGACGGGGTCGATGGCGTGGAGCACGATGGCATCGTCGGTGCCGGCGGAGACGGTCATCTTGTGGCGGATCTGGTCGGGGAAGGCATGAATCCAGCCGACGGTCCGGCTCCGGTCCTCGTGCGCCGGCCAGCGGCCGTGCAGCCAGTACACATCCACCGGCTCGGGCAGGTGCAGCAGGTCCTGGGCGGGCCGGATGTCGAGGTCCCGGTCCTCCCCGTCCCAGACCTGCCGGATGCTCAGCGCGAGGGCGAAGTCCGTCCACTCCGGCTCGGTGAGGGCGGCCCGCCAGAGCTGGACCCGCCGGTGCCACAGGGCCGCGCAGGTCTGGACGTCGGGGAAGAGCCTGCTGGCCCGGACTCCCCCGGTGACCAGCAGGGTGAGGATCAGCAGATTGGCGGAGTAGACGCCGTGGCGCGAGGCCGTGGACCGGACGGCGGGGCGGTAGCCGGCGTAGCGGTGCTCGGTGCGGTGGTGGTGGCCGGCGATCACGGTCAGCAGCGGCTCGCCGAGCCGGTGGCGGTCGCGGGCGGAGATCCGGCCGATCCGGGCACCGACGAAGCGGAGCATCTGCCGGGAGGAGAGCGGGGCGTACGACAGCAGGACGTACAGCAGGTCGTCGTCGACGGTGGTCCGGCCCACCGAGAGCGCGGGCCGCTGGTCGAGGAGCTGTTCGAGGAGCTGTACGGCGAGCCGGGCCGCGAGGTACTCGCCGAAGGTGGCGTGGAGGAACTCGTAGGTGGCGAGCCGGTGGTCGTCGCGGACGGCCTGGGCGCGCTGGACGAAGAAGAACCGGCCGAGGGCGATCTCCCCCTGGCCCAGCGGGGCGCGGAAGCCGTCCTCGGCGGGTTCGGGGCGGCCGAGGACGGCGGTGAGATCGGCCTCGGCCTCGGCGGTGGTGATCCACTGGCGGTGCCGGTTGAGCATCCCGAAGGAGATCAGGGAGAGCCGCTGGAGCTCCTGTCCGGCGCGCTGCCGCAGCTCCGCGTGCGTACAGGCGACGGCCGACTTGCTGACCTCGCGGACGGCGAAGGACTCCAGCAGCTCCTCGTACAGCTCGGCCTCGCCGAGGGGTTCGTCGCCGCCGGCGCCGCGCTGGAGGGCGTTGTCCGTGGCGTCGTAGAGGGCGAGCATCAGCAGCAACAGCGGCTGGGAGGCCAGCGCCTGGTGGCGGTGGGCGACATCGGCGCTCAGCGGGCGCAGTCCGCGTTCGCAGAGCGACCGGGCGTTGAGGCGGTTCCACAGCTCCAGCCAGTGGCCGATCTGGGGGCGGCTGAAGGGTTCGAGCCGGAGCGCGACGGAGCCCTCGGGGTAGCGTGCCCGGTCGGCGACGGCGGTGCGGCTGGTGACGACCGCGAAGACCGGCCGGCCCTGGTCCGCCTCGCGCTCCTGGAAGCGGGCGACCCGCACCAGGAAGTCGGACTGGCTGACGCCGGTGGCCTGGAGGAGTTCGTCGAATCCGTCGAAGAGCAGCACCGGGACGGCGCCGCCGGCCGCCCGGACCAGCTCGGGCCAGGAGGCGCGTTCACCGGTGCCGGCGCGGACGGCGTGCTCGATCTGGTCCTGGATGTCGGCGTCGGCCGGGACCTCGCGCAGCACGATCCGCACCGGGAGGTATCCCGCGCCCGGCAGCCGGGCGGCGAGGATCTTGGTGAGGACGGACTTCCCGGCGCCGGGCTGGCCGAGGACGATCAGCGGTGCGGTGGTCGCGGCGATGGTGGTGAGGGTGCCCGCCAGGTACTCGGTGAGGTCGGAGCGCACGGGCACCGACTCCCACCAGCCCTCCTCGGCGGGGCCCTGGGGGCTGTCGAGCACCGGGCGCACCCGGAAGTCGGGGTCGACGTACCCCTCGCCGAGGGTGGGCAGACAGACGCCGGCGGGGGCCTGCCCCTCGGACAGTATCGGCCGGGGCAGGGTGGCGCGGTAGCCGGTGGTGAGGGCCTCGGCGACCTGCCGCAGCGGGCTCGGCGGGCTCAGTCCGGCAAGGGCGGTCTCGATGCCGGTGAGCGCCCGGCGCAGAGCGACCCGGGTCGCCTGGTGCTCCGTCTGCCCGGACCAGAAGCCGAATTCGGGCACGTCCCGGGCGAGTTCGGTGTACAGCTCCTGATAGCGCTCCACGGCCTCCACGGCGAAGCCGCCATCGCCGAAGAGCTGATCGACGGCCTCGCGCTGCCGGTCGTCGAGTCCGTCCCAGACGGCGAGCCCCCGGACGAAGGAGGTGAGTTCGTCGCCGCGCGACCCGTACCAGCGGCGCAGTTCGCCGAGGACGGTCTCGTACGGGGTGTGGGGCGCGGGCTGGGGGGCGCCGGTGGTGAGCAGGGAGGCGAGGAGGTCGCGCCCGGCGCCGCCGGCGATGGTGAGCTGCTCGCCCCGGGTCAGCTCCAGCTCGTCCAGCCGGAACGGCAGGCTCCGGGTGCCGAGGGTGTCGAAGAAGGCGGTGATCACCAGCACCGTGTGGGCCGCCGCGATGCGTTCGGTGCGGGTGGCGCGGTCGGCACCGGCGAGGTGCTCGCGCAGACCGGCCGTCAGATCGCGGCCGAGCCGGAGAATCCGGCCGCGCGCGTCCAGGGCGTTGAGCACCACATCGCTGACTCCGCCGGTCGCCACGGTCAGCGCGCCGCCCAGTATCCGGTCGGCGGCGGCGAGACCCGCGCTGTCACCCGTCAGAATCGCCACCGCGTCGCTGTAGCCGACCAGTCGCCGTGCTCGCACCGCTACCCCTGACCTCGGCCGTCGTTGCCCTTCCGGTTTACCACGCGAATCACCTGTCTCGTGGTGAAATCGGTCGGATACGACACAGTGTGCCCGACCGGGTCCGGTCGGACACACCGTCGTACACCTCAGGAGCGGCCGCGGCTCCGGGGGTGGGCGTGACCCACCTGGATCTCGTCCACCCGGAGTTGGCGGTGGAACCGGGGCACGGTCTCCTTCGCCCAGGTGCTGTCGATGTCCAGTCTGATGTAGCGGGTCCGCAGCGTGCCGAGGTCGATGAAGCGGGTGCCCCGGGCGCTCTCCAGGACCGCGCTCCGCACGGGCGCGCCCCAGGTGGTGCCGTCGCGGCTGACGGAGACCCGGTAGTCCTTGATCCTGGCCGAGTCCTCGGCCCGGCCGAAGGTCTCCCGGCTGTGGGTGGGCGACCACTCCTGCTGGCTGACACCGAGATGGGTGACCTGCTTCACCCGGCCGAGGTCGAGCGTCACGGAGACCGGGACCTGGCCGTCGGAGTCCCAGTGGGCGGAGAAGTCGCCATCGCTCAGGGCGCTCGCCGGGAAGCCGGCCTTCGCGGAGGTGGCGGTGGCCCGCACCGACCGCGCGGGGTACACGCCCTCGCGGTCCGGGTGGGTGTCCACGGTGAGGACGGTGTCGTAGGGGTCCCAGGCGGTGATGCCCTTGACGGTGACGGTGCCGTCCCGCTGGTCGAAGGCCAGGCGCTCGCCGGTGCGCAGATCGGTGACCCGGCGGACCCGGTGGCCGTTGTCGCGTATCCGCACCTCGTCCGCCGTGGCGGGCCGGGTCGTCACATGGACGTACTGGCGGGTGCGGTCCTTGGCGCTGACGGTGACATAGCCGTAGGCGCCGTCGTTCCAGGAGCCGGGCTGGAGGCCGCCGTAGCGGTAGCCGCCGCCGTGGACGCCGGAGAGCGACTTCCAGATCGGCGGGAGGTACTCCTTCATGAAGTCGGTGAACTTCTGCTGCTGCGGCGGGAAGGTGCCGTTCACCCGGGCGGTGAGGTTCATCAGCGATTTGATGGAGGTGCCGGCGTTGGCGGCGTAGCGGCCGACGTTGAGTCCGGTGGAGATGGGCCGGTCCTGGCCGTCGTACCACCAGGCGCCGGTGTCGGGGACCTTGTAGCAGGACTCGGTGAGCCGGGGCATGGGGGTCCAGATCGCCGACGGCTGGTCGTAGGCCGGGGTCATCCCGGTCTTCTGCTCATGGGACACCATGTCCATGATCGCGGTGTCCTCGTTGTTGTTGCTGAGGGTCATGTCCGGGCGGCGCTCCCGGATCTGCTCGTAGAGCCGGTTCTGCTCCCAGTACTCGTTGTCGTTGTCGATCCAGAAGCCGGAGAGCCGGGGGTATCCGGCCATGACCTCGAAGAAGAGGTCGTAGGAGAACTCGCCGAAGCCGGGCCGGGTGGTGAGGTCGACCTCCTTGCCCTTGTGGGCGGAGTAGGCGGCGGAGTCCAGGGTGTTGAAGCCCTGTTCGCTGTGCCACTTGGGGTCGTCGGTCATATAGAGGATGACCTCGACGCCCTTGGCCCGGGCTGCGGTGATCAGCTCACCGAGGATGTCGCGCTCGGTGGCGCAGCTGCCGGGGATCTTCGACGGCCAGGGGCGGGCGTAGCCGAGCCGGGAGTGGAAGGTGGCGAGGACGATATAGCTCGCCCGGAGCTTCCTCGCCTCGTCGACCCAGTAGCCGGCGTTCCAGCCGCCGTCCGTGACGGACTTCTCCCAGGCGCGGCAGTCCTGGTGCATCGGGCGGGTGAACATGCCCCAGTGGAGGAAGAGTCCGGCGGTGGAGTTCCGCAGCATCCTCTGCCGGGCCGGGTGGGCGGGATCGGTCGCGGAGGGGCGGGAGGCCGGGAGATCGGCGGGGCCGGCCGCCCGGTCGGGGGTCCGGGCCGCCGGGGCCTGCGGGGCGGGGCTCCGGAGGGCGGGGCTCTGCGGGGTCGCGGCGGAGGGCGCGGAGAGCAGCAGCCCGCCGAGCAGGGCCAGGACCGCCGCGAGCACGATCGCGGGTGTCCGGTGTCTCATGGGTGCACCACCTCGGTTCCATTGACGAAGACCTGACGGATGGTCAGGTCACGGGTGAAGCCGATGACATGGGGCTGGGTGATCCCGGTGAACCGGCAGCGCTCGATGTGGACACCGGTGAAGGGATCGGAGTCGAGCCCTTCGAGGTTGATGGCGCGCCGGGCGCCGTCGTGGACCATGTCCTCGATCCTGATGTTGCGGATGACGGCGGGCCGGGTGCCCTGCTGGCCGGCGTAGCGCGTGGTGAGGTAGATGCAGTCGCGGTCGATCGCCCGGCCGGTGAACCTCCTCACGTACACCCCGTCGATGAAGCCGCCGCGCTTCTTGTTGGTCTTGATGAAGACCGGGTGGCGGGGGTTGTACCGCCCGGGGAAGTCCAGCGGGTTGATCCGGCAGTCCTCGGCGAAGACCTCGCTCACCCCGCCGGACATCTCGCTGCCGACGGCGATCCCGCCCCAGCGGCCGGAGAAGACACAGTTCCGTACGACGATGTTCCGGCTCGGCACACCGACCCGGATGCCGTCCTCGTCGCGCCCCGACTTGACCGCGATGGAGTCGTCCTCGGTGTGGAAGCGGCAGCCGGTGATGAGCATGTCGGAGGTGCACTCGGGGTCGACGCCGTCGCTGTTGTTGATCCGGCCGATGACATCGACGTCCCGGAGGGTGACATTGCGGCAGAGCACGGGGTTGATGGTCCACATGGGCGGTTCGAGGACCGTGATGTCCCGCATCAGGATGTTGCGGCAGCGGTAGAACTGGATCATGTTGGGCCGCAGATGGTGGCCGGCGCCGAAGACGCGCTCCTCGACCGGGACGCCCTCGGTGCCCATGCGGCGCAGCTCCGCCTGGTCGGCCAGGGCGTTTCCGCCGGGGTCGCGCCAGCTCTTCCAGGGGCCGTCCATGCCCTGGCCGTCGAGAGTGCCCCGGCCGGTGATGGCGAGGTCGTGCTGGCCGTGGGCGTGGATGAAGGAGGAGTAGTTGTAGCACTCGGTGCCCTCCCAGCGGGTGAGCACCACGGGCAGATAGTCGGCCGGGTCGGTGGAGAAGAGGACGGTGGCGCCCTCCTCCACATGGAGTTCCACCCGGCTCAGCAGCCGGATCGCACCGGTGAGGAAGCGGCCGGGCGGGACGACGACCCGGCCGCCGCCGGCCCGGTGGCAGGCGGTGATCGCGGCCCGGAAGGCCCCGGTGTTCTTGGTGGTGCCGTCGCCGACGGCACCGTACCGGGTGATGTCGAAGCGCCGCCGGGGGAAGCGCGGGGGCCGAATCCGGGCGAGGATCGCGGGGACGCGGTCCCAGGGGTCGCGGGCGAGCCGGGCGACGGTGGTCTCGGCGGCCCGGACCGTGCCGGCGCCGATCGAGGGCGGCAGGAGCGCGGCGGCGGTCACCGTGCCCGCGCCGCTGAGGAGACAGGCCAGGAGGGAGCGTCTGCCGAGGGGGCCCACGGCGGTCACCTCCCGGTCGCCGGGCGCGGGACGGCGATCATGTCGTAGCGGTCCCAGCCCTGGGAGATGCGGGTGAGGTACTTGTCGGCCTCGGCGGCGTCCCGAATCCAGTCCCACTCGCCGGTGGCCGCCTTGTCGGGGCGGGCGCGCATCTCGGCGGCGACGGACTGCGAGGCGTCGAGCCCGGCCCAGATGAGCCGTCGCAGGGCCTCGGTCCGCCGCTCGGGGCCCTGGACCCAGATCCGGTAGCCGAAGTAGGCGGTGGTGATGGCCTCGTGCAGCCGGGCGGTGAGCAGGGTGCGCTCGAAGTGGTGGCTGAGCTGCTGGTAGTGGGCCGGGGAGAGGTCCGGTTCGGCGCGCCGGATGTCGCGCAGCGCGGCCCGGGCCATCGCGACTCCGTACGCCTTCTCCTTGCGCACATCGCGGAGGTAGGCGTGGTTCATCGTGTTGCGGTCGGTGAGCCAGCCGTTCGCGAGGACATGCGGGTTCTCGCGCTTCATCGTGGCCGAGGTCTTGCAGTAGGCGGGCGCGAGATGCTCGATCACCCCGGTCCAGAAATGGTAGGTCCTGTCGACCGTGTGGCGGACCCGGGTCACCGGCGGGTCGATCCACTTGCCCGAGATGCTGCGGTCGTAGCTGGAGCAGTACGGGTCGTAGTCCAGCCGGGAGTGGTTGGCGTTGTTGGTGCCCAGGGTGTACATGACCGAGGTGACGATGGCGTGCGACCGGGCGAGCGCGGCGCCGACCCGGCGGGCCGCCCTGGCGCCGTAGGCGCGGGCGGCGAACTCCCGGTACATGGCTCCGGGCCGGGCCCCGCGGTCGCGGTCGGCGCGGGCGAGCGCCCAGAGGTTGATCTCGGTGGGGGTGCCGATGATCCTCGACTCCCGGTACCGGTCGGTGCGCGCCACATAGCCGATGACATTGCGCTGTTTCTGGTAGTAGCGCATCCGGTCGACATGGTCCTCGGTGAAGGCGTTGGCGATCTTCCCCTGCCCGTGGTACTCGCCGGTGGCGTCGTACTCGACGAGGACGGGCCGCTTGATCCGGGTGACGGTGGTGTCCACGGGGTGGGTGAGGAAGAAGTCGTGCGGCATCGCCTTGATCATGACCTTGGCGGCCCGGTTCTCGACCAGGTCGATGGCCTTGATGGTGCGCTCCATCTCCTCGGGGAAGTAGCCGAAGGTGCGCAGATAGAGCCCGAGTCCGCGCTCCTCGTCGACCACGTCGGCGACCTGGTCGACGAGGTGGGCGAGTTTGGCCTCCTCGGTGGTGAGCCGGGTGGAGTGCTGGCGCTCCACCCGGGCCCCGGTCTCGATGAAGGTCAGCACCACGGAGTCGATGTCGGGGACCAGGTCGAGCATCTCCCGGTAGTCGTCCTTGAACCACTCCCAGAACGCGGGGTTGTCGAGGTCGATGGTGCCGCCGGGCCCGGTGCGGAACTCGGCCGGGTAGTAGTCGAGCGGATAGAGGGCGTGGTCCCAGATCGCGACCTCCCCGATGCCCGCGCGATGGGCGGCGGCGGTGATCCGGTTGGCCTGGTCGCGCCGCTTCTGCTCCCGCACCTGCCGCAGGTCGTGGACGATGTGGTGGCTGATCTGGAGGTGGTTGATCCGGTACGAGGGGGCCGCGGCGACCACGTCGTCGGCGCCCCGGTCGCTGTCGGAGAGGATGGTCCAGCCGCGCACGGCGGAGCCGGTCCCCGACGGCTCCGCCGTGCCGGCCCGCGCCCCGGCGGCCGGGCCGGGGCGGTCGGCGGCTCCGGCCCCAGGGCCGGAGGCTTCGGTGGGCTGGACGGCCCCGGCGAGGGCGAGCACGGCCGCCGCCAGCAGCGTCACCCAGCGTTTCATTATCATGCTCATGACACCTCCACCCCGTTCACGGACACCTTGTGCCGGGTCAGGCCATCGGTGAAGACCACCGAGTCGGGGCCGCGCACCGAGGTGAAGACCGAGCGCGCGAGATGGACCCCGCTCAGCCGGTCGCTCTCCAGGCCCACCAGATGGAGCACCGCGCGGGCCCCGTCGATCCGCGCGTCGGTGAAGTGGACATCGCGCACGGCGACCGGATGCGTACCCCCTTCGCCGTTGTTGTAGTTCATGTTCACGAAGACGACATCGCGCTCCACCCCCTGCCCGCTGAAGCCCCGGACGTACACCCCCTCGACGGCGCCGCCGCGCTTCTTGCTCGCCTTGATGTAGAGGGGGTACTTCACCGGATAGTGGCCCGGGAAGTCGGGCGGGTTGATCCGGCAGCGCTCGGCGAACACCCTCCGTACGCCCCCGGACATCTCGCTGCCGACGGTGATACCGCCCCAGCGGCCGGAGAAGTCGCACTCCTGCACCACGATGTCCGTGCTCGGGACACCCACCCGGTGCCCGTCCTCGTCCCGTCCGGACTTCACCGCGACACAGTCGTCATTGGTGTTGAACCGGCAGCCGGTGACATGGACGAAGCTCGACGCCTCCGCGTCGACCCCGTCGGTGTTGTACAGCAGGCTCTCCACGGTGATCCCCCGGACCGTCACATTGGTGCAGAGCACCGGGTGCACGGTCCACATCGGCGGGTCCACGATGGTCAGATCGCTGATCAGCACGTCCCGGCAGCGGTTGAACTGCACCATCTTGGGGCGCAGATGGTGGCCGGCGCCGAAGACCCGGTCCGCGACCGGAACGCCCTCGCTGCCCATCCGGCGCAGCAGCCGCTGATCGGGCCCCTGGAGGGAGCCGGTGCGGTACCAGCTCTCCCATGGGCCCAGCCGCGCCTGGCCGTCGAGTATCCCCGCCCCGGTGACGGCGACCCGGCGCCGGCCGTAGGCGTAGATGAAGGGCGAGTAGTTGTAGCACTCGGTTCCCTCCCAGCGGGTGCGGACCGCGGGGAGGTAGTCGGCCGGGTCGGGGCTGAAGGCGAGGATGCCGCCCTCGCTGACATGGAGATCCACCCCGCTGCGCAGATGGATCGCCCCGGTGACGAACCGGCCGGCCGGCACCAGCACATGGCCGCCGCCCGCCCGGTGGCAGGCGGTGACCGCCGCGCGGATCGCGGCGGTGTTCTTGGTGGTGCCGTCGCCGACGGCGCCGTACCGGGTGATGTCGAACCAGCGCCGGGGGAAGCGCGGGGGCCGGATCCCGGCGAGGATGCGCGGGACCTGACTCCAGCCGTCCCCGGCCGGGGCGGCCGGGCCGTTGGGCAGCGCGTCGGCGGCGCCGGAGGCGACGGCGGGCAGTGCGGTGCCCGCCGCCAGCGCTCCGCCGGCCCTGAGGGCCGAACGACGCGAGGGGTGCGGATGCATGACACGTCACCTCTCCACAGATGGTGCCGGGTGGGGGTCAGCCGGTGGTCCGGTCCTCCTTCACCCGGGTCACCAGCTGGGTCGGATTGACGAACCGCAGCGCGATCACCAGCAGCACCAGCATCGACAGCGTGTACATCACCGCCATGGCGTCGATGGACTGCTGGGTGCGGATGCCCGCGGAGAACACCGCGTAGTAGAGCGCCACGATCAGGGTCTGACTGTCGGGTCCCGCGGTCAGGAAGGTCAGCTCGAACATGCCGACGGTCCTGACCAGGACGAGAACGGAGGCGGCGAGGATGCCCGGCACCAGCAGCGGGGCGAGAATCCGCAGCAGGACGGAGGAGGTCCGCGCCCCGCACATCCGGGCCGCCGCCTCGATCCTCGGATCGATCTGCTCGATGAACGGGGTCATCGTCAGCACCACGAAGGGCACCGAGGGCACCAGATTGGCCAGCACCACTCCGGTGAGCGTGCCGGCGAGCTGGAACTTGTAGAGCACGGTCGCCAGCGGAATGCCGTAGGTGATCGGCGGGACCAGGATCGGAAGCAGGAAGAGCAGCAGCACCAGCCGCTTCCCGGGGAAGCCGCGGCGGGCGAGCGCGTAGGCCGCCGGCACCCCGAGCACCACCGAGACGGCCACCACCAGCACCGAGACCAGTGCCGTGGTCCAGAAGACCTGGCCGAGACCGAACTCGCGCCAGGCCGAGCCGTACCACTTCACCGTCCAGCCGTCCGGCAGCCAGCTGGTGAACCAGCGGGTGCCGAAGGAGTCCACCAGCGGGACCCCGACGACCCCGGCGAGATGGACGAAGAAGAAGCCGAAGACCAGCACCGTCACCCAGGTGCCGGGCCGTCCGGCCCGGCGGCGCCCTCCCGGCGGCCGGGCGGGGGCCGTCATCCCTTGCCTCCCGTCGAGCCCCGGTAGAGCAGCGAGCGCCAGCCGAGCACCACGAGCACCACCGCCGTCATCACGGCGGCCATCACCATCGCGATGGCCGAGCCGAGGGAGTAGTCGAACTTCTGGAAGGCCGCCTGGTACGCCTCGATCGAGATCACATGGGTCTCCCCGCGCGGATCTCCCACCAGCTGCGCCGACGGGAACACCGCGAAGGCCAGGACGAAGGAGAGACAGAAGGTGATCGCCAGGCCGGGGGCGAGCAGCGGCAGCAGCACATGCCGGAAGCGCTGCGGCCGGTTCGCGCCCAGGGTCGCCGCCGCCTGCTCCAGGCTGGGGTCGATCCCGGTCAGATAGGAGAGGGTGAGCAGATACGAGAACGGGAACCCGGTGATCACCAGCGAGGCGAACACACCCCAGTAGGTGTGGACCAGCACGAGCGGGTCGTCGATGACCCCGGTCGCCAGCAGGGCCTTGTTCAGCCAGCCGTTCGGCCCGAGATAGCCCAGCAGCCCCTGCGCGGTGAGGACCGTGCCCAGGGTGATCGGCATGACCAGCAGGGTGGTGATCAGCCGCCGTCCCCGGAAGGGGCCCCGGGTGCGGAAGGCCACCGGGACGGCGGCGAGGCAGTTCACCAGCGCGACCGGGACGGCCAGCCGGAGCGTGAGCCAGACCGTCTCGCGCAGATACGGGTCCGAGAGGAACTCCCGGTAGTTGGCGAGCGCTCCCCCGCCGCGCGGCGGCTGGAAGGAGAGCTGGAGCCCGTAGAGGAAGGGGTAGCAGAAGAGCAGCGCGAGAAAGACCGCCCCGGGGAACAGCAGCAGCAGGACGCGGTCCACACCGCGCTCCGCGAGCCGGTGCCGCAGCGCGGGCCGGGCCGCTCCCGGCGGGGCCGCCGTCACGGGGTGCCCGCCGTGGCGCGCGAGGCGGTGCCGGACGGACGGGCGGGGTCCGCGCCGTCCCCGGCGAAGACGAGCACCCGCTCCGGGGCCGCGGTCAACTCCACCGCGTCCCCCGGGGCGAGGGCGCGCGGGGTGCGGAAGTGGACCGGCCCGCCGCCGCCGAGCCGGGCCCGCACGGCGAACTCGCGGCCGTGGTACTCCACGACCTCCACGACGGCCGGGACGCGCCCGGGGGGCGGGGCGTCCGCGCTGCGGCTGCCGGGGGTGCCGGTCCCCGCGACCGTCAGATCCTCCGGCCGCAGCGCCGCGACCCCGGCGCTCCCCGCCGTGAGCCCGCCCCGGTCCACACCGGTCAGCTCCGCCGCGCCCAGCCGGAGCGCCAGCCGCCCGCCCGGCCGCGTTCCGGTGACGGTGACCGGCAGCATGTTGCGGTAGCCCATGAAGGAGGCGACACAGCGGTTCGCGGGGTGCCCGTAGACCTCCTCGGGGGTGCCGGTCTGCTGGGTCACCCCGTCGCGCAGCACCACCAGCCGGTCGGCGAGGGAGAGCGCCTCCTCCTGGTCGTGGGTGACATAGACGGTGGTGAGACCGAGGCTCTGGTGCAGCCGCCGGATCTCGGTGCGCATCTCCAGCCGGAGGGCGGCGTCCAGGTTGGAGAGCGGTTCGTCCATCAGCACCAGCCGGGGTTCGAGGACGATGGCACGGGCGATGGCGACCCGCTGCTGCTGGCCCCCGGAGAGCTGCCCCGGCCGCTTGTGCGCGTGCCCGGTGAGCTGGACCAGACCGAGGGCGCGGTCGGTGCGCCGGAGCAGCTCCGCCCGGGGCACCTTCGCCATCCGCAGCCCGAAGGCGATGTTGCCGCGGACCGTGAGATGCGGGAAGAGCGCGTAGTTCTGGAAGACCATGCCGAATCCGCGCCGCTCGGGCGGGACCCGGTCGATGCGCTCGCCGTCGAGCAGGATCTCGCCGCCGGTCAGCGGCAGCAGCCCCGCCAGACAGTTCAGGGCGGTGGACTTGCCGCAGCCGGACGGCCCGAGGAGGGCGATGAACTCGCCGCCCGCGATGTCGAGCCGCAGGTCGCTGAGGGCGGCGTGGCGGCCGAAGCTGCGGGAGACCCTGTCCAGCCTGAGCGTGCCGAAACGGGACATCATTCCCCTGCTCTCCGATGAGTCCGGGTCTTCTCCATGGACCGGTCCGGGCCGGCCGGACCTCCACGGGCTCCGGTTCCGGCCGCCCCGGAACGCGCCGCGGGTGGGCGTCAGCCGCCCGCGACCTCGCGGTTCCACAGGTCGAAGGCCTTGACCTGCTGCTCCGCCGGGAGCGAGGGCTTCTTCGGGAACCGCTCGATCCACTGGTCGAACTCCGGAACCCCGAACTCCTCGATGGTCCTGCGGGACTTCCCGGGGGCCATCTCCAGCGGTACGCCCTTGATCGCCGGGCCGGGGTAGAAGTACCCCTCGTCGTAGGCCTTGGCCTGCTGTGCGGGGGTGAGCATCCAGTTGATCAGCTTGAGCGCGGCGGACATGGTGTCGGCGCTCACGCCCCGGGGGACCACCGCGTACTGGGCGTCGGTCACCCAGGTCATCCCGTCGAAGCGGCCGGCCCTGACCTTCTTCGGCACGGTGCCCAGCGCGCGCGGGTTGATGTACCAGCCCGTGGTGGTCATGATCATGTCGTGGCTGCCGGAGGCCAGGTTCTTCATGGTCTCGGTGGTCCCGGAGCCGTAGACCCCGACGTACTTGTCCAGCTCCTTGAGGTACGCCCAGGTCCTGTCCCACCCCGCGACCGGGTCCAGCGGGTCCTTGTCGCCGAGCAGATAGGGCAGGCCCATCAGAAAGGTCCGCCCGGGGCCGGAGTTGGCCGGATCGGCGTACTGGAACCGCTTCGGATGCTCCTTGGCCCAGGCCAGCAGCTCCTGCGGGGTCCGGGGCGGGTTCTTCACCCTGTCGGGGTCGTACTGGAAGAGGGGGCCCGAGGGGTAGTAGACGACCGCGGTCCCCTTGCCCTGGGCGAGCTTCTGCATCTCGGCCGCGGGCTCCAGATAGTCAGGGGTGCCGATCGCCGCGGAGTGCTCCGCCAGAGAGCTCCAGAGGTTCTGCGAGAGCCCGGCCGCCAGGCCGTCGGTGCCGGTGAGGACGAGGTCGATCTGCACCCGCCCCGCCTGCTGCTGTGCCTTGATCTTTCCGGCGAGGTCGGGGGCCGGGGCCTTGGAGTAGGTCACGTCGCCGACGATGTCCGGGTGCTTCTCGGCGAACTCGTCGATCATCCCCTGGGTCAGCTGGAGATTCCCGGCGACATCGAGGATGTCGAGGGTCACCGGCTTGGCGGGCCGGTCCGGGATCTTCCGCGGCGTCCGGTCGCCGGAGCCGGAGTCCCCGGAGCCGGGTGCGCCGCAGCCGGCGACGGCCACCGCCAGCAGAAGTCCCGTGAGCGCGAGCCTTGCTGAACGGTGGCGCAGTAATCGGGACATGGCGTGAGACACCCCTCTGGTGAGACGGCTCCCCGGGCGATGGGTGAGATAGCGCTTACTCGGCCCTGTGCCCGAACAAGGTCCACCCCACCCGGTGCCCTGTCAAGAGAGTGCGCCGGTGGAACTGCGGACCCGCAGCTCAACAGGGATGGTTTCGGGCTCGATGTCCTCGTCGCCGCTCATGATCCGGCCCAGTGCCTCGCCCGCGGCCTGGCCCAGCCGGTCGCGCGGAACCGCTACCGTCGTCAGAGGCGGAGCGGAGAATCGAGCCATGTCTATCTCGTCGAATCCGGTGAGCGACATGTCCTCGGGCACTCTCACTCCCAGCTCCGAGAAGCGGGCGAGCACCCCGAGGGCCACGAAGTCGTTGTAGGCGATCACGGCGGTCGCGCGGGTGTCCAGGGCCGCGGGGGCACCGGCGTACCCCTCGTCCGTGGTCGAGCCGCAGGGCACGGTGACGACTTCGAGGCCGAAGGCCTCGGCGCCCGAGAGGGCGCGCAGCCGCTCGCTGTTGGCCCAGGCGTGCGCGGGCCCCTCCAGATAGACGACGCGGCGGTGGCCGAGCCGGGCGAGATGGCCGCAGAGCGCCATGATCCCGCGGAAGAAGTCGACCGTGATCGAGTGCAGGGCGAGGCCCGGCACCTGGCGGTTGGTCACCAGCACCGGCGTGGACCGGCCGGCCATGGCGGCGAGGTCCGCGCGGGGCATCCGGGGCGAGCAGAGCAGCAGCCCGTCGGCGTACCGCAGCAGGTCCTCGGTCAGCTCCCGCTCCACCGACGGGTCCTCGTTGGAGTCCATGACCAGGACCCGGCCGCCGGCGTCCCGGGCGACGACGGAGACCGACTTGATGATGTCGTGGAAGTAGGGATTGGCCAGATCCGGTACGAGCACCCCGATGGTGCCGGACCGGCCGCGCGCCAGCCCCTGGGCGGCGGCGCTCGGCCGGTAGCCGAGTTCGACGATGGCGGCGCGGACCCGCTCGGCGAGGCCCGGGGCGACCGTGTCCACCCCGTTGAGCACCCGGGAGACGGTCGCCACGGAGGCCCCGGCCTCCCGGGCGACATCGGCGATCGTGGCCCTTTTCGCGCGCTTCGAGGCAACCATCGGTCCGCTCTCCTTCGGGGCACTCTGCTTGCGCACGGTTGTCCGCAAGGAGTGAGAAACCGGTTTCTCGCTCCAGGAAACTAGCAGAGTCCGGGGCGCGCCGGACCGGTCCCGGCAGGAAGGAACCCTGGCCGGGGGCCTGTTGGGGCCCGGACGCCCGGCGTGCGGGGCGCGGGCGCGGGGCGGGGACGCGGGTGCGGGGCACGGGTGCGGGTGTGGGGGGGCGGGGGGGGGTGGGGGTGGTGGCGGTGGGGGGGTTTTTTGTGGGTGGGGGGGGGGGGGGGGTTGTGGGGGGGGGGGGGGGGGGGGGGTTGCGGCGGGGGGGGGGGGGGGGGCCCCCG
>NZ_JBEOYB010000062.1:0-50661 GCF_040296845.1 Streptomyces sp. NPDC001985 | reverse complement strand
TCTTTCCCTACCCGACGCGCTTCCGTTCTGCCGTGGCGCGGCGTACGAGCCCGGTCGGGTCGGGGTGCCCCGCCGGGGGTCGGCGGGGCACGGGGACGGGGGCGTACGCGCGTACGGAACCGGAGGGAGGGGAGGCGCGCGGGACACGGGCCCGCGCGCCGGCGCGGTCCGGCTAGGGGGTCAGACCGAGCTTCTCGCAGTCGGCCCGGTACTTGTCGGCACAGATTTCCTGGACGGTGTAGACCCCGTCCTTGACGACCGTGTCCCGGATGTTCTCCCG
Organism: Streptomyces sp. NPDC001985; assembly: GCF_040296845.1. Classification (NCBI taxonomy): domain Bacteria; kingdom Bacillati; phylum Actinomycetota; class Actinomycetes; order Kitasatosporales; family Streptomycetaceae; genus Streptomyces; species Streptomyces sp. NPDC001985. The sequence continues at coordinate 50,381 of NZ_JBEOYB010000062.1, read as the reverse complement.
GGTGAGGGGCACCACCGGCACGAGCACCGCGGGCACGTTCTTCGCCGTCCCGCTGTCCACCGTGTCCCCGGCCAGCTCGCCGGGCTTCTCGCCCCGGGCGAGCGCGACGGCCATCTCGGCGGCGGCGTCCGCCTCGCCCGCGTAGGGCTTGTAGACGCTGGAGTGCTGCTCACCGGAGACGATGCGCTGCACGGCGGCGAGTTCGGCGTCCTGGCCGGTGACGGGGGGCAGGGGGTCGAGCCCGGCGGCCTTGAGGGCGGTGATGATGCCGCCGGCCATCCCGTCGTTGGCGGAGTAGACCCCGATGATCTCGTTCTTGCCGAGGGCGGAGATCGCCGCCTCCATGTTGGCGTTGGCGTTCTCCGGCTTCCACTCCTTGGTGTCGTATTCCTTGCCGATGTTCACCTTGCCGTGGAGTACGGAGTGCGCGCCCTTCTTGTAGTCGGCGGCGTTGGGGTCGGTGACCGAGCCGTTCATCATCACGATCTGCCCGTCCCGGGCCTTCTTCCCCAGCGCGGTGAGCAGCGCCTTGCCCTGGACCCGGCCGACCTCCTCGTTGTCGAAGGAGGTGTAGGCGTCGATGGGTCCCTCGGCGAGCCGGTCGAAGGCGACGACCGGGATGCCGGCGCCCTTGGCCTTGGTCACGGCGCCCGCGATGGCCCGGGCGTCCACCGCGTCCAGGATGATCACATCGACCTTGTTGGTGATCATCGTGTCGACCTGCTGGGTCTGGAGCGCCGCGTCCTGTTTGGCGTTGACGTAGACGACCTCGCCCTTCCCGTCCGTCAGCTCGCTGATCTTCTTCTCTATGAGGGGTCTGTCGAACTTCTCATAGCGCGCGGTCTGGTTCTCCGGGAGCAGCAGACCGACCGTGAGCCGGTCGCCCTTGGCGGCGGTGTCCGTCTCCTTCGCCTTGTCTCCGGACTCCTTGGCACTGCCGCAGGCGGCGAGTAAGCCGGCCGTGACGGTGGCGGCGGTGGCAACGGCTGCACGACGCAGATGTGCGTTCATCCGTGGAACCTCCTGACGGGGCCGCGTCATCGCGGCCGAGGTGGCAGGCAGTCAACTCGGCGCCGGAGCCGGGGTCAAGGAGTAAATCCTTAACGAGATGACAACGGTGCCATGTGTTCTTTAAGTGAAGATGCTTACGTGAAGACGGCACCGCCGCCCGGTGGCATGCCGTCGAACAGGCCGGTGTCGCCCATCTCGCTGAGCACCAGGGCGACCGCGCCCAGCACCTCGGCCCGGGGGCCCAGGGAGCCGGCGGCCACGGTCAGCTGCCGGGCGGCGCTGGGGATGGCGTAGCGCGAGACGGCGTCCCGGATGGGTCCGAGCACCAGCTCACCCGCCTCGGCGAGGTCGCCGCCGAGCAGCACCCGGCTGGGGTTGAGCAGATTGCACAGGGCGGCCACCCCGCTGCCGATGTGCCGGCCCGCGTCGGCGATCACCCGGCGGCAGCCGAGGTCTCCCCCGTGGGCCAGACCCACCACCCGTTCCATCGTCAGCCCGGGACCGTGGGCGGGGCTCAGCAGCGGCAGCAGATAGCGGGCGGCGGCGAAGGTCTCCAGACAGCCCCGGTTGCCGCAGCGGCAGACCGGGCCCGACTCGTCCAGGGTGAGATGCCCGATCTCGCCGGCCGTGCCGCCGGGCCCCCGGAAGATCCGGCCGCCGATGACCAGACCGGCGCCGACACCGCCCGCGACCTTGAGATAGGCGAGGTTGCGCACACCCCGGCCGCCGCCCCAGACCAGTTCGCCCAGGGCCCCGAGGTTGGCATCGTTGTCCACCCGGACGGGGACGCCGAGCCGTTCGGCCATCTCCTTGCTGGGGTTGGTGCCGATCCACCCCGGCAGCATCGAGGTGGAGCCGAGGGTGCCGGACTCCGCGTCGATCGGGCCCGGGACGCCGAGGCCGACGCCGATCACCTTGTCCCGGCCGATCCCGGAGGCCGAGATCAGCCGGCCCACCAGCTCCTCGGCCCGGTCGAAGCCGTCCTGCGCCGAGGCGTCCACATCGAGCGGCTCGGACTCCTCGGCCAGCACCCGGTGGGCCAGGTCGGCGACGGCCACCCGCAGATGCGTGTGGCCGAAGTCGACCCCGATCACCGCGCCCGCGTCCCCGCTCAGCGAGATGCTGCGGGCGCGGCGGCCCCCGGCGGAGGTCGGGGTGACCTCGACGGTCCCGCTCTCCTTCAGCTCGCGGACGATATTGGAGACGGTGGCCGCCGACAGGCCGGTGGTGCGCGCGATCTCGGCCTGGGTCAGCGAGCCGGCCAGCCGGACGGCCCGCACGACCCGTCCGAGATTGGCCCGGTGCAGCGAGGTCTGCGATCCCGGAGTCTCCATCAGCCCATCCACTCCTGCCCGGGAGGGCGGCACGACGGCCGTCCTCCGATCGGGGACCCCGATGAGGAATCCCCGCCCTTTCTCCAACTTGTGAAGCACAAGGTCCCTGCCGATGGGTTCGTCCGTCAAGACCTCGATCGGGCGGCGGACGGAGCGCGGCCCCCGGTGGAAGGGTTCCACCGGGGGCCGCCGGGCATGCCGGACCGTACGGACCGTGCGGGGCGCTACTTGATCGCGCCCGCCGTCAGACCCGCCTGCACCTGGCGCTGGAAGATCGCGTAGACGATCAGCACCGGGAGCATGGCGATCATCATGCCGGCCATGAGCGCTCCCCAGTCGTTCTCATAGCCCTGCTGGAGCGCGATCATCGCGAGCCCCTGGGTGAGGACGTACTTCTCCTCCTGCTGGTTGAGGACCATCGGCAGCAGATACTGGTTCCACTGCCCCAGGAAGTTGAAGATGCCGATGCTGATCAGGCCGGGCTTGGCCATCGGCAGCATCACCTGGAAGAACGTCCGGGTGTGCGAGGCCCCGTCGATCATCGCCGCTTCCGCCACCGAGCTGGGCAGGGTGCGGAAGAACGACGTCATGAAGAAGACGGTGAAGGGCAGCGAATAGGCGATGTAGACCAGGATCAGTCCGTGGTACGTCGCCAGCAGCGAGCTGCCCGGGAAGTCCCTCAGCACGAAGAAGAGGGGAATCACCAGCATGAAGACGGGGAAGGACATGCCCGCCACGAACAGGTAGTAGATAAACCTGTTCCCCGGGAAGGTGAAGCGCGCCAGGACATAGGCGGCCATGGAACCCAGCACCATGGTGCCGACGACCGAGCCGCCCACCACAATGGCGGTGTTGACGAAGTACTGGCCCATGTTCGCGTCGTTCCACGCGTTGGACCAGTTCTCCCAGTGGAGGGTGGTGGGCAGTCCCCAGGGGTCGGTCAGAATGCCATTGCTGTCCTTGAAGGCGCTCCAGAGCACCCACAGCAGCGGAACACCGACCATGAGCGCCCAGACGACGAGTATGCCGTGGGAGAAGACATTGAGCACCCCGCCCTCCTTGCGGGGGGTCTTCCTCCCCGCCGCCGGGCCGGTCGTTCCGGTGGCCCCGGCGGGTGTTTCCCGCTTGGCCACATCGATCTCTTCGGTCGTCATCCGCCGTACCCCTAGAACTCGATCCGCTCACGCCGCGCGAAGCGCATGGTGAGCAGTGCGAACGTCATCGTGACAATGAGCATCGCGATTCCCATCGCGGAGGCGTAGCCGAATTGGCTGTCCCGGAAGGCCGTCAGATACAGCCGCAGCGGCATGACGTCGGTCGCGCCATCGGGTCCGCCCATGTTCACCGACATGATCTGGACCAGGGCGAAGGCGTCCAGGGCGATGATGCCCATGTACACCCAGCCGGTCTGCACCGCGTCCCACAGCAGCGGGAGGGTGATCCTGAAGAAGGTGTGGAAGCGGTTGGCACCGTCCAGCAGTGCCGCTTCGTAGATCTCCCGGGGGATGGAGGCCATCGCCGCCGAGAACAGCACCACATAGAAGCCGACATGGCCCCAGACCATGACCGCGCTGATGCACCAGAGGGCGATGCTCTTCTCGCCGAGCCAGGAGTTCTGGAGGCTGTCGAGACCGACCGCCCCGAGCAGCGAGTTGAGCATGCCGTCGTTGGGGTCGGGGTTGTAGATGTTGAACCAGATGACCGCGACGATGGTGATGGAGATGACCTGCGGGAAGAAGAAGACGAACTTGTAGAACTTCGACCCGGTCACACCCGTGACCACTTCGTTCTTCTTGCGCTTGCCGCCCACATTGAGCATGAAGGCGAAGAACAGGCCCATGCCGAGGGTGACCACCGGGACGAGCGCCAGCATGTAGACGTTGTGGCGCAGCGCGTTCCAGAAGTCGTCGCTCTCCCAGAGCCGCTGGAAGTTCTCCATGCCGACGAACTTGGCGGTGCCGACCAGACCGGACCAGTCGGTCATGGATATCTGGAAGGCCTGGACGAACGGCGACAGTACGAAGATGCCGTAGATGATCAAAGGTAGGGCCAGGAAGCCCACGATGAATCGGTATTTGCCGTGTTGCATGTGCTTCCCGGCCCTTCCCCTCTTCCTTCGGACTGATGCCGTGTCAGATTCAGCTGCTGCGCTTGAACTTGGTGACGGAACTGTCCTTGGCCACCTTGTCGGCCTCCGCCTGGGTCTTCTTGATCCACTCGGATGCCTTGAGGTCACCGGTGAGCAGCTGGCCGGTCAGGCCGCCGATCTTCTCGTCGGTGAGCGCCGGGTACCACTCCTGGAGCTGGAGGCTGATGAGGTTGTCACCGGCCGCCTTGACCGCCGCGCTCGCGGAGGCGAGGCCCGGGGAGAGCGTCATGCCCTCGGTGGCGCCCACCACACAGGTCAGCGACTTCACCTTGGTGGCGAAGTTCTGCGCGTGCTTCTTCGACAGCATGATGCGGAGCAGCTCCATGCCTCCGACCGGGTTCTTGCCCTTGGCCGAGACGATGTACGGCTCGCTGGGCTCACCGCGCAGGGTGCCCTGCGGCAGCTTGTCGCCGGTGCCGTCGAGGAGGGCGCCCACCGCCATCCCGAAGTCCTTCGGGGTGGTCGGCGCGGCCTCGTTCTCCACCCAGGAGCCATTGGGGATGAAGACGGCGTTGTTCTTGGTCCAGGCGGTCTGGGACTGGATGTGGGTCAGACCCTGGCTGCCCTCCAGGAAGTACTTCTTGGCGGCCAGCTCCTCGTAGTGCTCGATGACCTGCTTGACGGCGTCGTTGCCCGTCCAGGCGTTGGGCTCCAGGTTGTCGATCGCGGTCCAGGCCTGCATGCCGCCGATCTTGGCGATCTGGGCGAAGAGGTTGAAGTGGACGTAGTACGGGTGCTTGCCCGCGTACGTCCAGGGCGCGATCTTCTCCTTCTTGATCTCCCCGCAGAGCTCGACCATCTCGTCGAGGGTCTTGGGGTAGGTCCAGCCCTTCTCGTCCAGCAGCTTCTGGGAGTACCAGGTGCCGTAGATGGTGAAGGCGTAGTAGAGCACGTCGAACTTGTCGCCGTGCCGGCCCTTCTCCAGAGTGCTGGGGTGGATGATGTCGCGGACCTTCTTGGCCGGGTCGTCCAGCGACGCCGCGTCCAGCAGCACGCCCAGGTCCTGGAGCTGCCCCTGGCTGGAGAGCTTGTTCATGTCCAGGTGGTTGGCGCCGGAGTTGTCGATGACGTCCGGCGGGTTGCCGCCCGCGAACCGGGGGGTGAGCTTGGGGCCGACCTCCTGCGTACCGGTGTGCTTGACGTCGGCCTTGTAGGTGGTCTTGTAGTCGGCCTCGGCGTCCTTGGCGTACTGGTCGCCCAGGCCGCCCTTGAAGATGAACGCCTCCAGCGCGGCACCGTTCTTCACCCCGAGCGGGTTCTTAGCCGACGTCTCACCCTTGGGGGCCTCGGTCTTCTTCCCGTCGCCGCCGTCGCCGCCGGTGGCGCAGGCGGAGAGAAAGCCCATGGTGGGAACGGCGATCAGGCCGAGCGCCGCGGAGCGCTTGATCAGATTGCGCCGGCCGAGACCCTCATTGTTGTGCGCGGAGGTCGATCCCATGCTCAAGTCCTCGCCTTCATCAGGACTCAGGCGGTGAACAAGTCGCCCGTGTGTATCGCCTCAGGCGAAGGGCCCCGCCACCGCAGTCAGTTGCTGTGTTTCCCAGGGGGAAATTCAGTGAAGCTTGGGTTGTACACGGTCTACAGTGAGAACAGATCGCGGGCAGCAGTGAATGGACGCACGCCTGCCCGTCTCCCCCGTTCCCCCCGGCCCGCAGAGTGTGTGCAACAGCCCTGGCGGGTGCCGACAGGTATAGTCCACTTCACATCAACGGAGCAAGATCGAAAGCATGGTTGAGCGGGAGTCTTTCCCTAGTTGAGACCTCCCGGATATATGAGCACTGTGCGTACGCATTCGACCACATCGCCCGGTCCGGAACGGAAGCTTCCGGCCGCTTCGCGCTGCCCAAACCCTTGACACCGTCGGGCACTTGGCTCCCTACTGGAACCCGCGCACCGTATTGACAACGTTGTCCGGACGCATCTTCCGCTGGAGGAAAGGCCCGTGATGGCCAGAGCCAGACATCGGCAGAGTCCAAGAAGAGCACCTCGCGGCCGAACTCGCCCCGCCCTCCTGGCGGTCGGCATCGCGCTGACCCTGCTGACGGGTGGTCCCGCCACCGCCGCGCAACCCGCGCCGGCGGCCGGAAAGGACGCCGCGGCAGCGAAATTCAGCTCCTCCTTCGAAACGGATGAACCACCACTCGACTGGCGCAATACCGTTGACATCGGACCAGACGGTCAGAAAAAGGCTTCCGGTGTCGATGGCGGCTTCTCCAGCGGTATACCGGGCAATATCACCGACACGGTCCGGGAGTTGCGCGCGAGCGGTGAGAACACCGAGGCGGGCGAGGTCAAAGAGAACCTGATAGATCTTCAGCCGAACACCAAATGGCTGGAATTCGCGCCAACCTCGTGGATAGAGTTCGACACCGGCACCCCGGTCAAGGTCGCCTCCTACGCTCTGACCTCGGCCAATGACGCCCAGACGCGCGACCCCAGGGACTGGACCCTCAAGGGCTCCCCCGACGGCAGCCGGTGGACGGTCCTCGACGTCCAGCGGGACCGGGGTTTCGAGCGGCGCTTCCAGACCCTGACCCAGGACATCGGCGATCCGGCCGGGATCACCGCCTACGCCCACTACCGGCTGGAGATCACCCGCAACAGCGGCGCCGGACTGACCCAGCTCGCCGATGTGCAGTTCTCCGACGGCTCCGCCACCGCGCCCGCGCCGGGCGACATGCGCACCCATGTCGACCAGGGCCCGCCCGGCTCCCCCACCGCCAAGGCCCGCGCGGGCTTCACCGGTCTGCGGGCGCTGCGCTACGCCGGCAGCCACCGGCCGGCCGGCCGGGCCCACTCGTACAACAGGGTCTTCGACGTCCACCTGCCCGTGCGGCGCGACACCGAGCTGTCGTACCGGATCTTCCCCGCGCTGCCGGAGGGGCCGGAGACCGACCTCACCTATCCGGCCACCCATGCCTCGGTGGACCTGGTCTTCACGGACGGCACCTCCCTGAGCGGGCTGCGGGCCACCGACGCGCACGGCGGGGCGCTGACCCCGCAGGGCCAGGGGGACGCCAAGCGGCTCTACGTCAACCAGTGGAACCAGGTGACCTCGGCCATCGGCACGGTTGCGGCCGGCCGGACCGTGGACCGGATTCTCCTCGCGTACGACTCCGCGAAGGGCCCTTCGGTCTTCCAGGGCTGGATCGACGACCTCGCGCTGCGGCCCGCGGCTCCCGAGCCCCGGCACGACAGCTGGGCCGAGTACGCCTCGACCACCCGGGGCACCCACTCCAGCGGGCAGTTCTCCCGGGGCAACACCTTCCCGGCGACGGCCGTGCCGCACGGGTTCAACTTCTGGACCCCGGTGACCAACTCGGCGTCCAGAAGCTGGATCTACGAGTACGCCCGGGGCAACAACGCGGACAATCTGCCCGCCCTCCAGGCTCTCGCGGCGAGCCATCAGCCCAGCCCCTGGATGGGCGACCGGCAGACCTTCCAGATCATGCCGTCGGCGGCGGCCGGCACCCCGCCGACCGGCCGGGCCGGCCGCGCGCTGCCGTTCCGCCACGAGAACGAGAGGGCACGGCCGCACCACTACGGCGTCACCTTCGAGAACGGTCTGCGGGCCGAGGTCACCCCCACCGACCACGCGGCGATGATGCGGTTCACCTACCCCGGCGACGACGCCTCCCTCGTCCTCGACAATGTCACCGGGGACGGCGGCCTCACCCTCGACCCGGCGGCCGGCTCCTTCACCGGCTACTCCGATGTGCGCAGCGGACTGTCCACCGGGGCCACCCGGCTCTTCGTGTACGGAGTGGTGGACGCGCCCGTCACCGGCTCGGGCGCGGACGGCGTCACCGGCCATCTGCGGCTGGACGCGGGCCGGGACCGCACGGTCACCCTGCGGATCGCCACCTCGCTCATCGGGACCGAGCAGGCGCGGAAGAACCTCGCGGACGAGATCCCGCCGGGCACCTCCTTCGAGCGGGTGCGGGAGCGGGCCCGGAGCGCCTGGGACCGTCTGCTGGGCCGGGTGGAGGTCGAGGGGGCCACCCACGACCAGCTGGTGACGCTCTACTCCGGTCTCTACCGGCTCTATCTCTATCCGAACTCCGGCCATGAGAACACCGGCACCCGCGCCCGCCCGAAGTACCGGTACGCGAGCCCGTTCTCCCCGGCCGCCGGCCCCGACACCCCCGACCGCACCGGCGCGAGACTCGTCGACGGCAGGGTGTATGTGAACAACGGCTTCTGGGACACCTACCGGACCACCTGGCCCGCGTACTCCCTCCTCACCCCGGAGAAGGCCGGTGACCTGGTGGACGGCTTCGTCCAGCACTACCGGGACGGCGGCTGGATCTCGCGCTGGTCCTCCCCCGGCTACGCCGATCTGATGACCGGCACCAGCTCCGATGTGGCCTTCGCCGACGCCCATGTGAAGGGCGTCGACTTCGACGCCGAGGCGGCGTACGAGGCCGCGCTGAAGAACGCGACCGTGGTGCCGCCCTCCTCCGGTGTCGGCCGCAAGGGCATGGCCACCTCGCCCTTCACCGGCTATGCCTCCACCCGGACCCACGAGGGCCTGTCCTGGTCGCTGGAGGGCCATATCAACGACTACGGCCTGGCGCGGATGGCCGCCTCGCTCCACCGGCGGACCGGGGAGGAGCGCTACCGCGAGGAGTCGGAGTACTTCCTCGACCGGGCCCGCGACTATGTCGCGCTCTTCGACCCGGGGGCCGGCTTCTTCCAGGGCCGGGACGAGCGGGGCGGATGGCGGGTCCCGAGCGAGCGGTACGACCCCCGGGTGTGGGGCTACGACTACACCGAGACCAACGGCTGGGGCTATGCCTTCACCGCCCCCCAGGACAGCCGGGGCCTGGCCAATCTGTACGGCGGCCGGGCGAAGCTGGGCGAGAAGCTGGACACCTACTTCGCCACCCCCGAGACGGCCTCCCCCGGCTTCGCGGGCTCCTACGGCTCGGTCATCCACGAGATGACGGAGGCGAGGGATGTGCGGATGGGGATGTACGGGCACTCCAACCAGGTCGCCCACCACGTCCCGTACATGTACAACGCGGCCGGGCGGCCCTGGCGGACCCAGGAGAAGGTGCGGGAGGTGCTCTCCCGGCTCTACACCGGCAGCGAGATCGGCCAGGGCTACCACGGCGACGAGGACAACGGGGAGCAGTCGGCCTGGTGGCTGTTCTCCGCGCTCGGCTTCTATCCGCTGGTCATGGGCAGCGGGGAGTACACGGTGGGTTCGCCGCTCTTCACCAGGGCGACGGTACGGATGGACAACGGCCGGACGCTGGTGGTGAAGGCGCCCCGCAACAGCGCCCGGAACATCTACGTCCAGGGGCTGCGGGTCGACGGCCGGGCGTGGGACTCGACCGCGCTGCCGCACGGGCTCCTCGCGCGCGGCGGGACCCTGGAGTTCGCGATGGGCCCGGAGCCGTCCGCGTGGGGGACGGGACAGGACGCGGCCCCGGTCTCCATCACCCGGGACGACCGGGTGCCCCGGCCGCGCCGGGACGCCCTCACGGGCGGGGGCCCGCTCTTCGACGACACCTCGGCCACCGCCGGAAAGACGGCGGGGGCGGTGGAGCTGGCGGTGGCCGGGCCGAGCAGGGCCGTGCAGTACACGCTGACATCGGCGGACCGGGCGCGGGCCCCGTCGGGCTGGGTGCTCCAGGGCTCGCGCGACGGCGAGCGGTGGCGGGAGCTGGACCGGCGGTCCGGGGAGGAGTTCGCCTGGGACCGGCAGACCCGGGTGTTCTCGGTCGCCCGCCCCGGCACGTACACCGCCTACCGGCTGGTGCCCCGGGGCCCGGCGACGCTGGCGGAGATCGAACTGCTCGCCTGAGCCGCCGTGGGGACGGCAGGCCGTGAGGGCCGTACCCCCGCTCGCGCGGGGGTACGGCCCTCACCGGTGTCCTTCAGCGGGTGTCAGCCGCGGATCAGGTTCCGCAGGACGTACTGCATGATGCCGCCGTTGCGGTAGTAGTCGGCCTCGCCGGGGGTGTCGATGCGGACGATCGCGTCGAACTCCACCCCGGTGTCGGTGGTGACCTTGACCGTGCGCGGGGTGGTGCCCTCGTTCAGCTCGGTGACACCGGAGATCGCGAAGGTCTCCTCACCGGTCAGGCCGAGCGCCTCGGCGGAGGCGCCCTCCGGGAACTGGAGCGGGAGGACGCCCATGCCGATGAGGTTCGAGCGGTGGATGCGCTCGTAGGACTCGGCGACGACGGCCTTCACGCCCAGCAGCGCGGTGCCCTTGGCGGCCCAGTCGCGGGACGAGCCGGAGCCGTACTCCTTGCCCGCGAGGATCACCAGCGGGACGCCCTGCTCGATGTAGTTGCGCGAGGCGTCGTAGATGAACGACACCGGCGCGTCGGGCTGGGTGAAGTCGCGGGTGAAGCCGCCCTCGGTGCCCGGCGCGATCTGGTTCCGCAGCCGGATGTTGGCGAAGGTGCCGCGGATCATGACCTCGTGGTTGCCGCGGCGCGAGCCGTAGGAGTTGAAGTCGCGGCGCTCGACGCCGTGCTCCGTGAGGTACTTGCCGGCCGGGGTGTCGGCCTTGATCGCGCCGGCCGGGGAGATGTGGTCGGTGGTGACCGAGTCGCCCAGCTTGGCCAGCACCCGGGCGCCGGAGAAGTCGGTGACCGGGGTGGTCTCCATCTGCATGCCCTCGAAGTAGGGGGGCTTGCGGACGTAGGTGGACTCGGTGTCCCACTCGAAGGTGTTGCCGGTGGGGATCGACAGCGCCTGCCACTGGGCGTCACCCGCGAAGACGTCCTGGTAGGACTTGTTGAACATGTCCTCGCCGATGGAGTTGGCGACGACGTCGTTCACCTCGGCCTCGGTGGGCCAGATGTCCTGGAGGAAGACGGGCTTGCCCTCCTGGTCGATGCCGAGGGCGTCGCGGGTGATGTCCACCTTCATGGAGCCCGCGAGGGCGTAGGCGACGACCAGCGGCGGGGAGGCCAGGTAGTTCATCTTGACGTCGGGGTTGATCCGGCCCTCGAAGTTGCGGTTGCCGGAGAGGACCGAGGTCACGGCGAGGTCGTTGTCGTTGACCGCCTTGGAGACCTCCTCCGGCAGCGGGCCGGAGTTGCCGATGCAGGTGGTGCAGCCGTAGCCGACGAGGTTGAAGCCGACCTTGTCCAGGTAGGGGGTGAGCCCCGCCTTGTCGAAGTAGTCGGTGACGACCTTGGAGCCGGGGGCCAGGGTGGTCTTGACCCACGGCTTGCGGGTCAGGCCCTTCTCGACCGCCTTCTTGGCCACCAGCGCGGCGGCGACCATGACGTACGGGTTCGAGGTGTTGGTGCAGGAGGTGATCGCGGCGACGGTGACGGCGCCGTGGTCGATCTCGTAGGTGGAGCCGTCGGGGGCGGTGACGGTGGTCGGACGCGTCGGCACACCGTTGGCCGAGGCCGGGGCGTCGGAGGCCGGGAAGGACTCCTTGCCCGCCTCCTCGTCGTCGTCCACGTAGTTCCGCACGTCGACGGCGAACTGCTCGGCGGCGTTCGCGAGGACGATCCGGTCCTGCGGGCGCTTCGGTCCGGCGATGGAGGGGACGACCGTGGAGAGGTCCAGCTCCAGCTTCTCGGAGAAGTCGGGCTCGGCGGCCGGGTCGAGCCAGAGGCCCTGCTCCTTGGCGTACGCCTCGACCAGCGCGACCTGCTGCTCGTCGCGGCCGGTGAGCCGCAGGTACTTCAGGGTCTCGCCGTCGATCGGGAAGATCGCGGCGGTGGAGCCGAACTCCGGCGACATGTTGCCGATGGTGGCGCGGTTGGCGAGCGAGGTGGCGGCGACGCCCTCGCCGTAGAACTCCACGAACTTGCCGACGACGCCGTGCTTGCGCAGCATCTCGGTGATGGTGAGCACCAGGTCGGTGGCGGTGGTGCCGGGGGTCAGCTCACCGGTCAGCTTGAAGCCGACGACGCGCGGGATGAGCATGGAGACCGGCTGGCCGAGCATCGCTGCCTCGGCCTCGATGCCGCCGACGCCCCAGCCGAGCACACCGAGGCCGTTGACCATGGTGGTGTGCGAGTCGGTGCCGACGAGGGTGTCGGGGTACGCCTGACCGCCCCGGACCATGACCGTACGGGCCAGGTGCTCGATGTTCACCTGGTGGACGATGCCGGTGCCGGGCGGGACGACCTTGAACTCGTCGAAGGCGGTCTGGCCCCAGCGCAGGAACTGGTAGCGCTCGCGGTTGCGGCCGTACTCCAGCTCGACGTTCTGCGCGAACGCGGCGTTGGTGCCGAACTTGTCGGCGATGACGGAGTGGTCGATGACCAGCTCGGCCGGGGCGAGCGGGTTGATCTTCGCCGGGTCGCCGCCCAGCTCCTTCACGGCCTCACGCATGGTGGCGAGGTCCACGACGCACGGGACACCGGTGAAGTCCTGCATGATCACACGGGCCGGTGTGAACTGGATCTCCTGGCTGGGCTGCGCCTGCGAGTCCCAGCCGCCGAGGGCCCGGATGTGGTCGGCGGTGATGTTCGCGCCGTCCTCGGTGCGGAGCAGGTTCTCCAGCAGCACCTTCAGGCTGTACGGGAGGCGTGCGGAGCCCTCGACCTTGTCCAGCTTGAAGATCTCGTACGACTCGTCACCCACGCGCAGCGTGCTGCGGGCGTCGAAGCTGTTCGCCGACACGACAGTCTCCTTCATCAATGTGCACGTACTACGTCCATGCTGCCGCCACGGCTCCACGCTCATCCGCTAAGGTAGGGCTTAGTTAGGTAACCCTTACCGAGTGGCGGCTGCGGCACGTCTTCGGCAGATATCTCGATGTCGAGATAACTCTAGTACATCGGTGCGTCCCGGTCATGCCCGGGCGCCCGATGTTCCCGTACGGACAATCCCTGCGTTTCTCGGCCGGAATCGGACATACGGTCGAGCAAGGGCTCAGTGAACCGAGAACCCGCCATCGACACAGAGGGACTGTCCGGTCACATAGGCGGAGGCCCCGCTCGCCAGAAAGACGGCCGCGCCCGCGAAGTCCTCGGCCAGGCCGTTGCGCCCCACCATGGTGCGGGCGGCGAGCGCCGCGACCCTCTCCGGGTCGGAGGAGAGCCGGGTGTTGAGCGGGGTCATCACAAAGCCCGGCACCAGGGTGTTGCAGGTGACGCCGTACGGCGACCAGGCCTCGGCCTGTGAACGGGCCAGCGACTCCAGCGCCCCCTTGGAGACTCCATAGGCACCGCTGCGGACGAACGCCCGGTGCGCCTGCTGCGAGGTGATGTGGATGATCCGGCCGAAACCCCGCTCGGCCATGCCGGGTCCGAAGCGCTGCCCCAGCAGATGGGGTGCCTCCAGGTTCACCGCCATGGTGGTGTCCCACACATCCTCGCCCAGCTCCCCCAGGGGCGGGCGCAGATTGACCCCGGCGCAGTTGACGAGGATGTCGGGCTCCCCGAAGACCCCGGCCGCCGCGTCGGCCCCGGCGCGCACCCCGGCGCGGCTCCCCAGATCGGCGCTCACCCAGGCGGCCCGGCAGCCGTCCGCCACCAGCTCCCCCGCCGCCGCCGCGAGCTCCGCCTCCCGGCGGGCCACGATCACCACACCGGCGCCGGCCCGGGCCAGGGCACCGGCGATGGCCCGCCCGATCCCGGAGCTGCCGCCGGTCACCACGGCGACACGCCCGTCGAGCGAGAACAGCCGGGAGAGATAGTTCCGCGAGGTCATCCCCGCACCCTAAGAGTCCGCGCGCGCCGCCCCGGCCCCGGGGGCGGTCGCTCAGCGCGGCGTATGTCCGGCGGGGGGCGCGGCTCGGCGCGGCGCGTGCCCGGCGGGGATGCGGCCCGGCGCGGCGCGTGTCCGGCGGGGATGCGGCCCGGCGCAGCGCGTGTCCGGCGGGGGCGGTCGCTCAGCGCGGCCCCAGCAGAAACAGCACGAGCAGCACCATGAGCAGCAGCGCCCAGCCCAGCACCCCGACCTTCCGCCGGTGCGGATTGCGCCCCTGGGGCCATGCGCCGGCGCCGCGCGGATCGTTCTCCATGGGCGCCGAGCATACGGCCCGCACCGGCGGCCCGGGGGCCGAGGCCCATACGGCCCCGGTCGACTTGACGGCCCACCACCTCCGACGGATCGTCAGAGAGCGGGCCCCGGGGGCGCGAGGAGCGCGGGATGTCACCCGGACGCCACCCCCGGCGAGCGCTTCATCTCATATCTGAGATAACGTGATCCGCATGGCAGACGACTACCTCGTACGCATCGGCAAGCTCATCCGTGACGCGCGTCAGCATCGCGGCTGGACCCAGACGCAGCTCGCGGAAGCTCTCGGCACCAGCCAGAGCGCGGTCAACCGCATTGAACGCGGCAACCAGAACATCAGCCTTGAGATGATCGCACGCATCGGCGAGGCGCTCGACAGCGAGATCGTGTCCCTGGGATACGCCGGCCCCATGCATCTGCGGGTGGTCGGCGGACGCCGGCTCTCCGGGGCGATCGACGTCAAGACGAGCAAGAACGCCTGTGTCGCGCTGCTCTGCGGCTCGCTGCTGAACAAGGGGCGCACCGTGCTGCGCCGGGTCGCGCGGATCGAGGAGGTCTTCCGGCTGCTGGAGGTCCTCAACTCCATCGGGGTGCGCACCCGCTGGATCAACGAGGGCGTCGACCTGGAGATCGTGCCCCCCGCCGAGCTGGACATGGACGCCATCGACGCGGAGGCCGCCCGCCGCACCCGCTCGATCATCATGTTCCTCGGCCCGCTGCTGCACCGCCTCGACACCTTCAAGCTGCCCTACGCCGGCGGCTGCGACCTGGGCACCCGCACCATCGAGCCCCATATGATCGCGCTGCGCCGCTTCGGCCTGGACATCACCGCCACCGAGGGGCTCTACCACGCCGAGGTCGAGCGGGCGACGGTGCCGGACCGGCCGATCGTACTGACCGAGCGCGGCGACACCGTGACCGAGAACGCGCTGCTGGCGGCGGCCCGCCACGACGGCGTCACCGTGATCCGCAACGCCTCCTCCAACTACATGGTCCAGGACCTCTGCTTCTTCCTGGAGGCCCTGGGCGTACGGGTGGAGGGCGTCGGCACCACCACCCTGACCGTGCACGGTGTGCCCACGATCGACGTGGACGTCGACTACTCCCCCTCCGAGGACCCGGTCGAGGCGATGAGCCTGCTGGCCGCCGCCGTGGTGACCGAGTCGGAGCTGACGATCCGCCGGGTGCCGATCGAGTTCCTGGAGATCGAGCTGGCCGTCCTGGAGGAGATGGGTCTCGACCACGACCGCTCCACCGAGTACACGGCGGACAACGGCCGCACCCGGCTGGTCGACCTGACGGTGCGCCCCTCCAAGCTGGAGGCGCCCATCGACAAGATCCACCCCATGCCCTTCCCCGGGCTGAACATCGACAACGTCCCCTTCTTCGCGGCCATCGCCGCCGTGGCCCAGGGCCAGACCCTGATCCACGACTGGGTCTACGACAACCGGGCGATCTACCTCACCGACCTGAACCGCCTGGGCGGCCGCCTCCAGCTCCTCGACCCCCACCGCGTCCTCGTCGAGGGCCCCACCCGCTGGCGCGCGGCGGAGATGATGTGCCCGCCGGCCCTGCGCCCGGCGGTGGTGGTGCTGCTGGCGATGATGGCGGCCGAGGGCACCTCCGTACTGCGCAATGTGTATGTCATCAACCGGGGGTACGAGGAGCTGGCGGAGCGGCTCAACTCGGTGGGGGCGCAGATCGAGATCTTCCGCGACATCTAAGACCGGGACATCTGATACCGGGACATCTGGGATACGGACGCGGTCGCGCCCTGTCCGGCTCGAAGGCAGGGCGCCGGGCAGGGCGCGTTCATCTCAGCTCGTCCAGCAGATCCTGGACCTCCGACAGCTCATCGCTTCCCATCAGCTCACGCAGCACCATGACTCTCTCCAGCTCGGCCACCGCCTTGGAGCGATCGAAGGAGACCAGGACGCCCGCGAAGAGCCGGCGCACCTTTTCCTCGTTGGGCCGGTCCTCCTGTTCGCAGTAGAGGTCGGACGCCTGCCGGTAGAGAGGGATGGCATCCTCGCTCTCGGCGCGGGCGAGGTGCACCTTGGCCAGGGTGAACAGCACATCGGCCCAGCCGCTGCGCTCCTCCGTGCACTCGATCACCCGGCGGGCTCCGAGCACCAGTGGAGCGCTTCATCGTGCTCGCCCCGGTCGAGATGGAGGGCGCCGATGGCGTTGAGCGCCGCTGCCTCTCCCACCGGGTCGGACAGCTGCCGATACAGCTCCAGAGCCCGGCGGAGGCTCTCCTCGGCCTCCGTGGTCTCATCCAGCTTGCGCTGGGTGATCCCGAGTGTGTACAGGGAGCGGGCCAGGCTGAGGGAGCCGTTGTCGCCGGGGTCCTGCTCGCTGAGGGACACGGCCCGCCGCAGGTGGCATGCGGCCAAACGGAAGTCCTCCAGCCGCCAGTACGTCCCCGCCAGCATCCGGTAGACCATGGCGAGGTCCGCCCGATCGGCCTCCGCCGCCGCGACCACGGCGGCGCTTTTGAGGTCTTCGCGCGCGTCGTCGAGGCGTCGGCGACGCCATTGATAGGTGACCAGGGCCATCGGCAGCATCCGCATGTACCACGTCATCCTGTGGCTGACAGCCAGGGCGATACAGCCTTTGATGGTCGGGTACTCCCTGTCCAGCACCTCCATCGCCTGCTCCGGGCCGGCGAGTTCGATCACAGTGACCCCAGTGGGATCACCGATGGGCAGCTTGCGCTGGCGGTCCAGCTGACGATCACAGGCCAGGACGTTGTGCAACTGGTGCTCCAGTGCCTGCCGCACGGTCGCCTGTTTGAGGGCTTCTCTGTCCCGATGGGTGGCGAGGGGCAGGTGGTGGTGGGCGAAGGCCCGCACCAGGTCGTGCAGATGAAAGCGGCCGGACCGGGTCTCGACCAGGCTCGCCGCCACCAGTTCCTCCAGGGCCCGGTCGGCCCGTATCCCCGCGCCCTCCGCCGCCCCGAGATCCATCACGGCTTCCCAGGTGACACTGGGTCCGGGATGGACGCCCAACTGCCAGAGCAGCAGCCGTGCCTCTTCACTGAGAACGCGTACGGAGCAGTTCAGCGCCACGCGGACCGACAGCTCGTCCTGGGGACAGTCCATCCGATCCAATCTCCTCCGCTCATCCTTCATCTCCCGCACCAAGGACTTGATGTTGGACACCATGCGGTGCTCCATACGTCGCGCCACCACCGTGAGGGCCAGCGGCAAGTTGCCGCAGATATGGATCAGTTCGGTGAAGTCACGGAGATACACCGCCCGGTCCTTCGCCATCACCTTCTCCTGAAGCAACGCCAGGGCATCCTCGTCACGCAGTGGCTCCATCGTGCAGACAAGCACCTCATTCTCGGAGCGCAGACGAGCCAGGGTGTTGCGGCTCGTGATGATCACGGCGCTGGCGCGGCCGACCGGGAGCAACGGCAACACCTGCTCTGAGCTGCGCGCGTCGTCGAGCAGGATGAGGACCGAGCGGTCCGCCAGAGCGGTCCGCAGCGCACCGATCTTTGCGGTGAGCCCGGTCACCCCTGAATAGGGCGGCAGATCGGGCAGGAATCGGTCCAGGATCTGCTCCGGTGGAGTGGGCTGTACGTCACCCTCGACGAATCCGTTCAGCTCGCCGTAGAGGGCGCCGTCGCGGAACCTCTCTCTCACCAGCCATGCGAGATCGCGGGCCACCAGGCTCTTCCCCACACCAGCCAAGCCAGTGAACAGAATGATCGCGGTTCTGCCGGCCGCCTGCTCTCGGCACACGTAGTCGAAAAGGACACGGATCGTCTCCTCTCGCCCGATGGGTCGACGGCCCTTGGGTGGTAGCTGATTCGGGATCGGGAGAAGCGCTCTTCCTGCTGATCGGGGCGTGCCTGCGCGCAATTGTTCGATAACGGGCTGGAGACGGTGGCCCGTTGGCCCATAGCGCTTCGTCCACGCTGCGACGCGGCGGTCCAACTCCTTGGCCGAGAGATTCCCGCCGTGTGCCCTCAGATAGAACTCGAAGATCCGCGGATGACCCGGTGATCGCGCGTGCCACTTCTCCGTCTCCTCGCGGAGCCACTCCTCCTGTCCGGACTTCAACGCGGCGTCGAGAAGTTGACATACCGCGCCGGATACCTCCGCCGTCAGCTTTTTCCGTCGTGCCTCGAAGCCGTCACCACGCAGCCCTTGCAGCGGTTCTCCGTAATCCGCCGACGGCACGGCGGCGGCAAGCTCCGCGAACCTCTCCCGAGGGGGCAGTGCCTCCGCTCGCCGTACCGCCGCGCGCAGACGCAGAAGATCGACACTCTCCTCGGGCGGACAGAGCGCACAGAAGCCCGATTTACCAGTTTTCGGCATGATCGTCTCGCCCAGTTGCTTGCGGAGGTCGGAGATCGCCCTGTCCACCAGACCGTGGACCTTCTTACTCTCCTCCCAGGACGACTCGGCGAGCTTCTTCCCCCAGAGGTACTCGGCGATCTGCTCCTTACTGCATCGGTACTCCGGCGAAATGGCCAGCAGCGCGAACAAAGCGGCCACTTTCGTCGTTCCGAAGACTCCCCCTCTTCCCTCGACCTTTGCCACGACCGGCCCGAGTACGCGCCCGTCCATCATTCTCCTCGTCCCCGCACCACGGTAATGAGCCGCCCCCCGGCGGCACCTCTTGATCTGTGCGCAGTCGCCGACCGCTTCACACGCATGTGCCTCCTCACGCCCCCCGGCCTCAGTTTTGGCTCAGCCTTGCCTCAGTTATGGGTCTGCGGAGTCCTCGACTGCCCGGGCACGATGACACAAGCCACTCGCCGAAACGCGAGATACCGGTGTAGTTCCTGATCAGAAGGGCCACTTCCATGAATAACCGCCAGCGTGTCCGCCGGGCGAGCCGTCTCAAGATGTCCCCCGGCTTCCCGCCGAGCCGACGTCACCCCAGCGCCGGCCACTCCGAGGAGATGCCCCCCGTCACCCAGCGGAACGGGAACGCGGGCGCCTCGACCTCCGGCACGGGCTGAGAGCGCACAGGCCACAAGGGTGCCCGCTCGGAGGCGGGCACTCTTCTCCCACCGCGTGTCGGCCCGCTGGGTGCCCGCGCCGACCGGACGGCCTTCGGCGCTTCGGTACCTGCTGTCAGCCGGCGCGGTCCACGATATCGAGAGAGGACTTCCCTCGTGCATTCCCCAACCATTGGTGTGTTCGCCTCGGTGAGACGGCACTTCGACAATCCCGGTGTGAAGGAGGCAGTACGGGTGATCATCGCCCACGAGACAGAGCGGGCCGAACCGGTCCGGCTGACCGCCGCGGAGGCTCACGAGGCCCTGTACGGGCCGGGCGCCGATCCGCGGCACTCCGCCGCGATCTGGCAGGCGGTGCTCAGCGCCGCGCGGGCCGACCTCACTCCGCACGGGGACAGCAGGCTCCTGGTGATCTGGCTGATGCTGCCCCGACTGACCGGCACGGTCCATCGCGTCTGCCGCCGTCTGGGCGCCGACCGATGTGATGTGGAGGCCGAGATGGCACTGGCCCTTCTCGAAGAGCTGACGGAACCGGGCAACACGACCCACTCCTGTGCCGCACCGCTGGCCAAGGCGGCGCGCGTCCGGGCGTGGCGCCTGGCCCGCGGCGGCTGGCGCGAGTTTCCCTCCACACGGGTGGAGCACATCGCCCGGAACTGTGCTCTCACCCACGAGGAGGAGAGCGCGGATGCCTCCGCGAGTCAGGGAGGCCTGGACATCCGGGTCGACCGTCCGGACGGGCCGGACGGGCCGCGTGCCTCGCTGCGCTTCCGTGTCCGCTCCGAGCACCTGCGCGCTGATGCCCTCGCCAAGGGCGGGGACGGAACGAGGGGCCGCGTCGAGGGCCGCTGTGTCCGGACGCGGCGGGCCCGACGGCGCGTTGGCACCCTGCCGATCCGCCCCGCCATGAGGCGCCGGTGAAGCACGATCAGGTTCTCGGCTTCACGGAGATGTTCGAGTTGCCGGTCTGTGTCGATCTGCGGACAGCGGCCCGTGCGTTCGGTGTCTGTTCCACGACCGCGTATCGGCTGATCCACCGAGGCGATTTCCCCTGCCTCGTCCTCCGGGTCGGTCGCGGGTACCGGATTCCGACCCATGAGCTGATGCGCGCGCTGGGCATCCATGAACGGCCCGTGTACTCCGTGGATCTCGGCCCGGACGCGGAGGTGCGGGTCAGCACTGGGTAGCCCTGCCCGACAGCCCTCCATGCGACCCCTGGGCCCGCATGGAGGGCCCGGGCAGCGCCCCGGCCCCGGCGCCCCGGCCCCGGTGTCCCCGTGCCCTTCAGCCGTTCCAGGTCGGAAGGTCTGACCTGGATCACCAGCAGGGCGATCAGGGCCGCGACGCGGCGAAGACGGAAGTCCCGTCCGGGCTCCAGGTACACCTGATCCTCGACAACTACGCGACCCACAAGACACCCGGCATCAAGAAGTGGCTGCCGGCCCACCCACGTTTCCACCTGCACTTCACACCCACGAGTGCCTCGTGGCTGAAGCTGCCGTGCCGAAGGTGGAACCGGTCGGCCTCGGTGACCTCCGTCTGCACGTCGCCGCCACGCCGCCGATCTTCAGGGGGTCGTGGGACCGCTCAGCATTGGCCGAGGGCCATTCACCCAGCGCCCAAGTCTCAAGGTCCTCTCCGGTCGCGAGACGGGTCGTACAGGACACGTTGCCGATCGTTCAGGGCAGACCGCCCATGCGCGCCGCACCGCCACCCTCTGCGTAGAGTCGAAAGAAGGACGACGGGCAGTGGGACTTCCGTGGGACTCCTCTGGGACTTCCGGCTGCATCAAAGGGCATGACCATGTAAGAACCGAAAGAATATTTACGCGGGTCAGCAGCCTGGCACCAGCAGACACCGCATGTTACAGACCCGACTGGTCTTTTCCGGGACATCTGATACCGGGACATCTGGGATACGGACGCGGTCGCGCCCTGTTCCGGTCCGGGGAAGCGGACCGGAACAGGGCGCGGTGGCGCGGGCGGAGCGCGGATCGGGCCGATGTCGTGCGGTGCGGGCCCGGTGGTGGCGCTCAGCCGGTGGCCGAGGGGACGGCGCGGGCCTGGAACGCGGTGTGGAACTCCTGGAAGGTGACCGCGCCGGAGGCCATGGAGAAGTAGAGATCGGACAGCTCCGGATCGTCGGCCAGCCGGCGCAGGTCCGCGAGACCGGACGCGTCGAAGCCCAGCTCGGCCGCCGCCAGGGTGGCGTGGTAGCCGCCCTCCGCGAGACTCCGCAGGGTGGTGGCGTACTCGGCCAGTGCCAGGTCCGGGGCGAGGTCCGAGGCGAGGGTGTCGGACAGCAGCTGGGCCTGGAGAAAGGCGTCGGTGATCCCCCAGGCGGTGATCGAGTCCTTGTGCATCGCGGCGTCGCCCACCAGCGCCCAGCCCGGGCCCGCGGCCTGCCGGATGAAGTTCCGCTGGTCGCCGGTGCCGTACAGCCGCTCGGTCGGCTCCGCCGAGCGCAGCCGCTCCCAGAGCTCGGCGTCGTGCTCACGGATGGTCTCCAGGTAGACCTCCATGGGCCGCTGCCGGGCCCGGGCGAACTCCCGCTGGCGCAGATAACAGACGACGAGGGTCGCGTCGTTGGTGGCGGACGAGCCGACCAGCACACCGTCCGCGTGGGTCATCGACAGCAGACGCTCGGCCGGCAGGTCCCAGAACCCGTAGTAGACACAGCTCCTGGGCGGGGCGCTGGTCAGCACCTCGGCACCGGCCAGGTGCGCCACCCGCGAGCGCATGCCGTCCGCGCCGACCACCAGATCGGCGCGCTCGTCGATCCGGCTCCCGCCGGCGGTGCGGCAGCGCACACCGGCCACCCGGTCGTCCGTGAAGAGCAGTTCACCGACGGTCGTGGCGTCCCGGAACTCCGCACCGGCCTCCACCGCGGCCTCGACCAGCAGCTGGTCCAGCAGATGGCGGCGGGGCGCGTAGTTGATCCGCTGGCCGCGCACCGGGCGGCTCGACCCGGTGACGGTGATCCCGCCGGCCCGGTAGGCCACCCGCTCCAGCGGCGGACAGCCGGTGGCGATCAGCCGGTCCAGCAGGCCCCAGTCGGCGAGCGCGGCAACACCCGGCAGCTGGATGTACAGGGTGGACAGGGTGTCCTTCGGGAAGACCGCCCGGTCCAGCAGCAGCACCCGGCGCCCCTGACGGGCCAGCAGCAGGGCGGTGCCGGCGCCGGCGCAGCGGGCGCCGACAACGATCGCGTCATAGCCGCTCATCGGCCGCCTCCCGGTCCTGAGCGGCCCACGCGTCCACCTCGCGCAGCACCGAACTCAGCGGAGGGCAGAGCCAGCCGTCCATCTTCCGGGTGGTCAGGCTCAGACCCGGCTCGGGCGGGACGACCCTGATTCCGGGGCGCGCCTCCAGCGCCGCGACATGGCCGGCCATCGCCGCGGACTCCCAGCCGCCGGGCGGCAGCGCGGGGGCCACACCGACCGGGGCGCTGGTGCAGTGCAGGGCCAGCAGGCCGGGCGAGTCCGCGAGGCCCAGCGCCAGCCGGGCCGTGTAGTGCATCGTCGCGGGCCAGACCACCGCCAACTCGGCCCAGTGCGACCACTCCACATGCCGGGCGTCCGAGGCGTCGGCGTCGGGCTCCCAGGTGTCGTCGAACACCGGCCGGCCGGTGAGCATCCGCAGCGCCTCCTTGCTCACGAAACGCGCCGCCGACCTGGTCAGTACCACCTGAACCTCCAGCGAGGGCTGCTGCACGCGCACCCAGGCCAGCTGCGCGGGCAGATGGGCGGCCATGATCGACCCGGTCACCACCAGCAGCAGCCGGTCGCCGTGCAAGGCGAGCCGCTCGACGTCCGGCATGGACCACTCGGCCCGCCGCTCGCTCATGAACCGGCCTCCGCCGACGGTGCGACCAGCAGGCTTCCCAGGTGTCCGCCGACGGCGCCGGGCGGGCGCACCAGACCCGCCCGGGTGTCGATGGCCGCCCGGTACCCGGCCGCGACCAGCGCCGTCCGTACCGTCCGGGCGCCCCAGCCGACCCGCACCAGCAGCGCCCCGAGGTCGGCCCCGGCGGTCGCCGGATCGCCGAACCAGAGCAGCGCGACCGGCACCCGGGCCTCTCGCAGCCCGTCCAGCCGCGCGGCCGACCCGGGCAGGGGCGCCGGCTCCCCCGGCAGGTGGAGCCCGGGTTCCATGCCCTCCGCCCGGACCACACCGATCAGCACCCGCAGACCGGGGCCGAACTCCCCGTTCAGCCACCTCCCGCACTGCTCCAGGGCTCGTCTCAGCTCCTGCGGGGGGACATCGCCCGGCCCGGTGACCGACACCGGCCCCGGCTCCGGTGTTCCGAGGGGTGGCGGGCCGAGCCGCAGCGCCGCGCCGTAGAGATCCGCCTCAGTCGTCAGTGGCATGCTCGGCCTCCCGGTACACACCGACCACGGCGGCCGGCACCTCCTGATCCGTCCTCAGCTCCAGCAGCCCGCTCAGCGCGGGATCGCACCGGGTGGTCACCTGGAGCCGGCAGCCCACGGCCGCCTGCCGCATCCCGGCCACTGCCGCGCCCGCCGCCAGTTGGGCGAGCCGGTGGCTCTCCGCCCGGCGGTCCGCGTACAACCGTCCCGGTGTGGCGACCAGCACCACGATCGCCGCCGGCTCCCCGGGCAGGCCGAGCGGCACCGGGTCGGCGGTCGCCCGGGTGGCCACCAGCCGGCCGGAATCCGGGTCGTAGAGATGCACCGGGTGGGCCAGTTCGGGGACGCCCAGCAGATAGACGTCCACCTCATCGGTGGCCTCGGGTTCGGTCAGCAACGGCCGCAGATACCGGGGCAGCCGGTCCAGCGGAAGTTTGGGCGAGGCCTCGTACTGGGACCGGATTCGGGACGTGGGCCCGGTCGCGCCGCGCGGCCGTTCGGCCCAGGGTGACCAGGCGGCGGCCCGCTCGTAGTGGGCGGCCGCCAGACCGCTCGCCCCGGGGGCCCCCGGAAGGCAGCGCGCGCAGCCCGGCTCCGGGCCGAGCACCAGCACTTCCTCGCGCAGCTCCGCCAGGGTGAGTCGGACCACCCGGCTGATCGTGCGCGGCGGTGTGATCATGCTCAGCAGCGCCAGCACCTCCGCGCAGACCAGCCCGGCGGACAGCTCCACGGCGTCCTCGGGCAGCGCCCCGCCCGACGCCGGTCCTATGGCCCGGGACCAGCACTCCGGGCAGCCGGTCCAGTCCGGGTGGAAGAACGGCCCCAGCTCCAGCCGCTCACCGTTCCCGGCGAACCGGAGCACCGGTGTGCCCCGGTTCCACAGCTCGGCAGCCAGCGCGGCGAATCCGGCGGGCTCCTCCTCGCAGATCACCACCAGTTGCCGCGGCTCGGCGGGGGCGACGGCCGCCCGTGCGGCGCCGGTGACGCCGCTCTCGTGCAGGCAGGCGAGCACTTCCTCGGCGAGCGGACCGGTTCCCACGACGGTGACACGGGCGTTCGCCAGCGCCGCCGCGACCGTCCGCACCTCGGCGTGGCGTTGGGTGAGCGAGAGGCTGCGGGAGAAGTAGGCGTCCGCCGCAGGGGCCAACGGTACGTCCGGCGCGCCCGGCGGGAACCACTCGACCAGGCCCCCCCGGTCCAGCAGCCGCAACGCCCGGACGATCTCGGGCCGGCGCGCCCCGGTGGCGGTGGCGAGGCCGGTGATGTCGTGCTCGCCGTCCAGCAGCGCGAACAGCCCCGGCAGCAGCCCGGTGGCCGCCGCGCCGGTGAAGACCTGGCGGTTGGTCACCCCCTCGACCACCAGCCCGTCCGGACGCCGGACCACCGCGAGGCCGCGAGCCAGCCGGGGACGCGGCTCAGCGGCCGGCCGCGGCCCTCCGGCCCCGGCCGCGCTCATCGCGCGCTCCCGGCAGCGGCCGGGGACGGCACCCGGAGGGACCGCGCCACCCGCGCCACCGCCCCGTCGGCGCCCAGCCGGTCCCGCCGCCCGCAGCGCGGACAGCCGTGGCAGCCCAGGGTCCGGTGCGCGGAGATCCGGCTGCCGACGGTGTTGGCCGACAGCACCAGTCCCGGTTCGCGCCGCCGCAGGGCCTGCCGCGCCAGGCCCGCCGCCAGCCGTACATGGTGCGGCAGATGGCCCCTGACGCCGAGACTCGGATCGGCGGCGTACGCCTCGGTCAGCACCCGGGCGGTGTCGGAGTACTGCCGGTGCTGCGCCCGGCGGTCCAGATAGCAGCGGTGGCACGGGCCGTCCGGCGGCGCCAGCCACGGTCCGACCACGATCCACGGGTGCTCGAACACCACCGGAAGCCAGGGCCGGCCGGCCGCGAAGGCGGCCTCGTCGACGCGCTCACCGAGCTCCTCCAGGGGCCGCCAGAGCGCCACCACCAGAACCTCGGGCGCGTTGGGCGGCGGCCGGTCGGACGTGAACTCCTCGATGGCCCGGGGCACCGCGCCGAGTTCCCGGCTGACGTGGTCGCGCACCGCCTCGCCGAACTCCCCGACGCCGGCCACCGCGACACGGTCCGGCTGGATGGCTTGATCCATGGGTTCTGCTTCCTCCTCTGTGTCGACGGGACAGGGTCCGGCGGTCACCGGTCGAGTGGCACGCCCAGCACGAACTCCCCGACGGACGACTCCTCCAGCGGGTCGAGCCCGGTGATCCGGGCGAAGGCGGCGGAGTCGCCGCCGCCGACCGCGCAGCCGCCGAGCCTCATCGCCGTCGCCGCCAGGTACATGGCCTGGTACAGCACGCCGACGTTCTTCAGCGTGGCCGCGTAGCTCAGGCCCCGGTACTTCCAGGACAGCCGGTTGAACCGCCCGGCGAGTGTGATCACCACCTGGGGAACGGAGGCCGAGCTGAGGCTCTGACGGGCGTCCTGGACCAGTTCCAGCACCGCCCCTCGCTCCGGCGTGATCAGCGTCAGACCGTGCTCCACCGGCTCGTAGTGGTAGACACCGGACGCGAGCCCCCGGCACCGGGTGACCGACAGATACACCTCCAGGTCATGGCTGGCCCCACCGGACGGGACCGGCCGGCAGGTGCGGTCGTAGGGCGCCGCGTCGTCGGCCGGTATCTCCTCGCGCACCCGGACGGTGCGGTGGAGGAACTCACCGAGCTGGTCCAGCGTCAGCGGTCCGGGCCCGAAAGCGCGTACCGAGCGCCGCTCCTCCGCCACCTCCGCGAACGGACGGTCCGTGCTCCGGAGCCGGTCCAGGTCCGGACGCGGCAGTGCGATCACCGGCTGCCGGACCGGCTTCACCGCGGCGAGCGGCGGGTAGCGGTCCAGGAACGGGTGGGTCATCCCGATCGCGAGACCGGAGAGACCCCGGCGGCTGTGCCAGTGGAGCAGAACGTCGTGGAACTCCCGCTGGGCGGGAACCGGGTCGGCGTCCTCGGGCAGCAGGCCGTCCTCGTCCACCGGTCCGGCGGCCCCGGCGGCGAGCAGCAGTTCCAGCAGCTCCAGCACGACCTCGGCCGGCAGCTCGGAATCCGCGCACAGCTCGCCCACCCGCTGTGGCTCGGCGAGCCGCGCCAGCACCGCCGCGGTCTGCGGGGCGATGACCAGCCGGGTGTGCCCGGTCAGCGACTCGACCACCAGCTCCTCGTCCAGGCGCCGCAGACAGGCGAACCGGGAGAGCTGAATCCGCCGGCCGGGCTCCGGACGCACCCGGGTGAGGGCGGCGAGCTCACCCGTGACGGCGACCCTCAGCAGTTCCCGGCCCCGGTCGACGCAGAGCAGATGGAGCACCCCCCGGTGCAGCAGTGCCGCCAGCTGCTCCGCCAGGGCCGCACCGGCCCGTGGCGCGAGTTCGGCCAGCTCGGCCTCGCCGCGCGCGCCCGCTCCCAGCGAGACCAGGGCGTCGGCGCACCCCGGGGCGGACGGGCGCAGCACCGTCGAGCGGCCGTCCGATGAGGTCAGCAGCACGGCGCCGGCGGGCTGGTCGTCGGCCGGCCGCATCCCGATACCGGGGGCGACACGCCAGACGATCACCGCTGCTCTCCGTCCCGGCGCGGGACGCCTACGCGAACGGCTGTGGCCATGGGTTCTGTTCCTCCTCGGGAAGACTGGCGTATCCCATCCGTACCGGCGCCTCGGCCAGCCTCGGATGGCCCCGGAACTGCGCGAGCGGCTCCAGCGACATCGGCTGGAGCTCCGGGATCACGACGGCGACCGCCGTCAGCCCGGCCGCGCGCAGCTCACGGCTGGTCCGGTCCATGGCCACCACCTGCATTCCGGCGCCGGCCAGCCGGGCGAGCAGCTCCTCGACCGCCGCCTCGGGGTCATCCGGCAGCGCGGGTCCGCCGGCGGAGAGCGGTCGCCCGGCCAGGTCCTCCGTCAGGAAGGTGAAGGCGTCCGCGTGTTCCGGCAGGGACATCATGCGTGAGCCGTCGAGGAACGCGAAGTCCCCGTACTCGCCCGGGAGGTCCTTCTCGGAGCGGTAGCAGTCACGGATCGTCAGCAGCTCCAGCAGACAGCGCTCGGCGGCCTCGCCGAGGCTCCGGCCGGTGCCCGCCCCGATGATCTGCCGGATTCCCTCGTCGTACGGGGCGATCTGCAGCGCGTACACCGCGGGCACGCCCAGGTCCGAGGTGGCGTCGAAGAGCAGAGTGCGCAGGAACCGCCGCTCGCCCCAGTCCAGCATCTCGCGGGAGCCGGGGGTGAGCACGGCGGGGTCCACCGGCGGCAACGGCAGCTTCTGGAGCCAGGTGAGCGCGATCGAGTCCCGCTCGAACAACTCCATCAGACCGCCCAGCACCGCCTCGTGGGGATCGGTGTGCACCGATTGTCCGGTGGAGATCTGTGCGATGAAGCGTTCGGGTCCGTGCACATGGAAGCCGTAGCAGGCCATCACGGTGGGCACCCAGATGTCCTGGCCGGAGAGCAGGTCGACGCCGCGGCTCCAGTGGATCGGGGTGTCCGGGTCGTAGCGGCTGACCGGGCAGCGCGGATCGGCGTACTCCCGCTCCGAGCACCGCGGCACCCGCGTCATGTCGAGTACGGGGCCGTCGAGTTCGGCCTCCCTGGCCAGGCGCGGCCGCTCGTGCGTCAGATATCCGGCGGAGCGCTCCGCGGCCTCGGCCGTGGCGACCACATAGGAGAGGAACTCGTCGTCGAGGATGCGGCTGCCGCCCGAGAAGCCGTCGGAGGGCTCCCTGGTCACGCCCGGCACCCCGCTGCCGACGTTGGCGGAGGCCGTCTTCAGACGGGGCAGCCCGCGCAGGGCGGGGGCGGGCCGGACCGCGGAGACCAGTCCCACCGGGGAGACGAGGGTCGCGAGCGGGGAATCGCGGAAGCGCTCCTCCGCCGGGGTGTCCGGTCGGGTGTCGGAGGTGATGGCCGTCTCTCCTGTCCTTGAGGGGGCACCGGGAGCGAGCGGGCGAGCCCGGGAGGGCCCGCCCGCCGTTGCGGTTCAGCCTGCTGTCGGGGCCGTGTCCGGACTCAACAGCCGCTGCAGCCCACGGTCTGGGTGCCGCAGGGGGCCCCACACGCCTTGCACCACATGAAGGCGCCGCCCTCGTGGAGCCCGACCAGGAGCTTCTCCCAGTCCGTGTTCTCCTCCTCCGACAGCTCCAGATCCAGGCGGACGTCCTCGACCATATTCACCGGCATTTCATTCTCCTTCTCATCGCGAAGAAAGGATGCGGGCCTTCCTTCAGCACCACGGCACAGCACCGGCAATACCGTGGAAACGTTCAGGAAATCCCGCAGCCGAATGGCGACTCAAGTCAACCGGGCACCCGGGAAAGCGTCAACGGACATCGCGTCACCACTCGGGGATATGGCTCCTGACCTGCGAACAAGGGTGTTCAACTGAGCACGTTCGAACTTGCACAGGGCCTATCACCGGGGCAATTCACCTGCTCCTCGGACTAGCCGGACCTCAGCTCTTGTCTGCTACGGTGTGGCCCGCAGTGATCTCGAATTCAGTTCGACGTTCCTCTGGGATTGAAAGGTGCTGAGATGAGCGTGCTTAGCGGAGCTTCGATCCTGGTAACCGGGGGCTGCGGGTCTTTGGGTCTGGCATTCGTCCGCCATGTACTGACCCATGTCGATCCCGGCCGTGTCGTGATCTACTCGCGTGATGAGTTCAAGCACGCCGAAACGCGGAGCGTGCTGGGCGAGGACCGGCGTGTGCGTTTCGTTCAGGGTGATATCCGCGACCGGCGGCGGCTCACGCAGGCGATGGCCGGCGTCGACCACGTGGTGCACGCCGCCGCCCTCAAGCGCGTGGACACCGCGGAGTACGCGCCGACCGAGTATGTGAAGACCAATATCGACGGCTCGCGCAATGTCATCGAGGCAGCCGTGGAGAACCGGGTGCGGAGTGTCGTCGGTGTCTCCACCGACAAGGCGAGCAGCCCGGTCAACCTCTACGGCGCCACCAAGCTGGTCGCCGACAAGCTCTTCACCTCGACCGGTGCGACGCTCGCGGGCGAGTCCGGGACCAGGTTCTCGGTGGTGCGCTACGGGAACTTCAGCGGCAGCCGGGGCTCGGTGGTGCCGTTGTTCCGCCGGCTGGCCGCCGCCGGTGAGAGCCTGCCGGTCACCGACAAGCGGATGACCCGCTTCTGGATGAGCATCGAACACGCCGTCACCTTCCTGGTGGACTCGTTCGAGCTCATGGCCGGTGGCGAGCTGTTCGTGCCGCGGATACCGAGCGTACGGATCATGGACCTGGTCGAGGCCATAGCCCCGGGCGCCGCCACCCATGAGGTCGGCCCCCGGCCCGGTGAGCGGCTGCACGAGGAGATGATCTCCAGTGACGACAGCCACCGGGCCTTCCGGCTGGGCGACCGCTATCTGGTCACCTCCGCCACCCGGGGCGCCGGACGGGCACCCGCGCCCGGGTGGTGTCCGGTACCACGGGAGTTCGCCTACCGTTCGGACTCCAACGACGACTGGCTGTCGGTCGGGGAGCTGAAGGCCATGCTGGAGCGGAGCGAGGGCTGACCGGCCCGGCAGGCGCACGGGGCCGGGCCGGGCCGGCCTCAGGCGTCGAGCAGTTCGAACAGCCGCTGGGCGACCGTCTCGCCGGTGCTCCAGCCGAATCCTTCCCGGGCCGCCGCCCGGTCCGGCGCCGCCGCCCCGGCCCTGGCCCGTTCGATGGCCCGCCAGACCGCCGGGGGCCCCTCGTGCACCGGGGCGGTCTCGATCAGCCCGGCCGCCGTCAGATGGCGGATACGGCCCGGGAAGGTCTTCGGGAAGCCGGCCGCCGACTCCTCGTCCAGCAGCGCGACCGCGGGCACCCCGTTCCAGGCCAGGTCGCAGACGGTGGAGCCCATGGCGTCGTTGAGCACCACATCGGCGGCCCGGTAGTAGGTCTCGGGCTCCGGGGTGACCCCGGCCCAGACCACCTCCCCGCCGCCCGCGGGCGCGCCGTCGCCGTCGTGGACCGGGAGCGGTTCGGCCGGCGGGTCGGCCAGCAGCAGCAGCCGGGCGCCGGGGCCCGCGTGCGCGCGCCAGGCCCCGATGGCGGCCGTCGCCATCCTCCGGCTCTCCGGTCTGGTGTTCATCCCGCCCAGGCTCAGCACCGCCACCTCGTCCCGCTCGGCGATGCCCAGTGCGGACCGGGCGGCCCCGCGCCCGGCGGGGAAGGGCTGCACCACCGGCCCGAGGAAGCCGATCGGCGCGGTGGTCCCGTACGACTCCCGCCGGTTCCGAGGGAAGTCGAGCACCAGGACCTCGTCGGCCGTGTCGAAGAACCGGTCCGCGTCCGGCATGCCGTACTCCGCCCAGAGCGCGCAGAGCAGCATCACACAGGGCCGCTTCCAGACCTCGCGGGCGAACGGCAGGGCCCACATGACCTCGTCCGAGACGACCAGATCGGGGCGGGGCACCGAGGCCAGCGCCCGCCAGACGGCCTTCGCGGCGCCCTCGCCGAAGTCCTCACCGTAGTCCTCGTCGGGCAATTCGATGGGGGTGCATTGCACCCCGCGCATCGCGTAATAGGTGACCGCGCTGCCGTTCGCCATGATGCGGACCGTGGTGCCGGGCCGCCGGCGCAGCTCCTGGATCACCCTCAGATCACGTGCGGCGTGGCCGAACCCGTGGCCTCGGGTCAGGAACAGGATCTCGGGCATGCCTCTCCTCGGTCATCGGTCGTGTCCCCGGGCGTGGGGCATCGGTCCCGGGCGTGGGGCGTCAGGCATCAGGCATCAGGCATCAGGCATCAGGCATCGGTGAGCGGGCGCCGGGCATCGGTGATGCGCGGTCGTAGTACCCGGACGTGCGCGGACGTGCGCGGACGTGCGCGGACGTGCGCGGACGTAAGGCGGTCAGCGGTCGCCGGTGGGCCGGTCCAGCAGGGATTCGATCTCCTCGGCCAGGCCGGCCCAGTCCGCCGCGCAGGTGCGGGCCAGGGTGAGGATCGCGGGGACGCTGTGCGAGGGGACCTCGGCGGGCAGCCGCTCCCACACCCGGGCATCCGCGTGGTGGGTGACCAGCATGCGCAGCAGCGCCCGGCCGGAGCCGCTCTGCCGCAGGGACGGGTCCCGGGTGAGCCGTATCAGCAGCAGGCGGCGCTCCTCCGGTCCTGCGGGGACCTCCGGCGGCGGGCCGACACCGCAGACCGGCGCCTCCTCGCGCTGGCAGTCCGGGACCGGGTCCAGGCCCTCCAGCAGCCGCTGTCTGACGTTCCGGGCGGTACCCGGCGAGATACCGGTCCGGCGCGCGATATCGCGCAGTGAAATGGTGGGGTCCTCGCGGATCAATTCGGCGGCACGGGAACGGCCTTCGGCGGTGCGCACCGGGCGTGCCCGGCCGTCCTTGCCCACGCGCCGGACCGGTTCCGGGAGATCCCGCATGGTGCGGCGCAATGCCGCCACGGTCTTGGTGGCGAGACCGCTGGCACCGGCGATCCGACGGTCCGACCAGTCCGGATGGCTGATCATCAATTGTTCGGCGGCGGCTGTCCGGTCGGCTCTGGTCGGCGGGCGATCAGCGGGCCCACCGGAGGAATTCGGAACAGGAACGGACAACGGTGCCTCCCCCGAGGTGTGTGCGGCATTTCCCCTGGTGTTCAGAAGCGGAATTCACCACCCATGGGCCGTGCCGGGTACATCCCGGGAACGCGAACGGCCACTGTTGCGTCGGATGTTACGTTGACGTTGGTCCGAACCAATAGTTCAATCGCGGGGTGATCAGCGGTTAGCCGCCTTTCGTCCGTCGCCCGTGCGATCCGGCCCGGGCGCCCCGGTCTCCCAAGGAGTTGAGCGACCTGTCGACCACCCTTCACCGAGCCCGTCTGCTCGCCGACTGCGCCGCCCTGACCTTCGACCCCGAGGCACAGAGCACCTGCCCGCCGTGGTGGTACTGGACCCGGCCCGACCACGATCGGGTGGTGGAGCTGCTGCGCGGGGAGCCACGGCTCGCCGGCCCGCTGACCGAAGTGACGAGCGCTCCCCAAGACGTGGCCGCGCACCGGCGGCTGAGCCTGGCGCTGGCCGAGGTGCTGGCCGAGGAGTCCGCCGTCGCGGCGGAGCTGGAAGCCGCGCTGGAGGTGATCGAGCAGTCCGCCCGGCTCGGCCTGCACCTGGGCGAGGAGCTGGACGGCGGGCCGGCCGTGGACCCCCTGTCGGTGGAGCAGATCCTGGCGGGCATCGACCGGACCGGGCCCCGCCCCGGCACCGCGCCCACCCGGATCACCGTGGTCGTCCCCTTCCGCGCCCGTGACCCGCACGACGGACGGGCCCGCAATCTGGCGGCCTGCCTCGCCGGGCTGGCCGACCAGGGCCTGCCGCGCGACCGGTACCGGATCGTGGTGGTGGAGAGCGACTCCGAGCCGCGCTGGCGGTCCGCGCTCGAACCGCACGCGGACCGCTATGTCTTCGCCTTCAACCCCGGTCCGTTCAACAAGGCCTGGGCGGTGAACTGCGGGGTGGTGCACGGTGGCGGCCCGGACGAGATGGTCTGTGTCCTGGACGGCGATGTGCTGCCCGACGCCGACTTCCTCTCCCGGGGCGCGGCCCGTTTCGCGCAGGACCCCACCCTGCAGGTGCACTGGCCCTACCGCGACATCATCTTCGCCGACGCGGCGAGCAGCGACCGGGCCGTGGCCCTGCGCTGCGCCGAGGGCCGGCCCTCGGTCGACCACGCCGGGCTGCGCGGGGTCTTTCTGCGCCGTCCGCCCGGCGGGTGCATCTGGGTGCGGCGCCGGCTCTTCGACCAGATCCTCGGTCTGGACGAGCGGTTCGAGGGGTGGGGCGGCGAGGACAACGACTTCGCCTGGCGGGCCGACTTCCTCGGCGGCGTCGAGCGCTTCGGCGACACCCTGGTCCACCTCCACCACGCCCGCGCCCATACCGACCCCGGCAGCCCGCCCCCCGCTCGCAGCCCCGACCACCACTGGTGCAGCTGGTTCCCCACCTCCCCGATCGGCGACCTGGCGAAGTACCGGACAGCGGGGTGAGGCCGGGGCCGCGCCCCGGTCCCGGCCCCGGCGCCCCGGCCCCGGCTCTCATCCCGGCCCCGGTGTCCCCGTGCCCTTCAGCCGTTCCAGGTCGGAGGGTCTGACCTGGATCACCAGCAGGGCGATCAGGGCCGCGACCGCGGCGAAGACCGCGGCCGTGACGAAGGCGGCCGAGGTGCCGTTCGCCAGGACCTGGTCGCCCCAGGGGGGCGGGAGCTGTCCGGTCTCCCGGAAGAGGAGGCGCTGCTGCGGGGTCGACTCCGCCAGGAACGAGGGGAGCTGGTCGCGGACCTCGTGGCGGCTCGCCGTGCCGAAGACCGTCACCAGGATGGACAGGCCCAGCGAGCCGCCGACCTGCTGCGTCGCGGCGAGCAGGCCGGAGGCGGCGCCCGATTCCCGGCGGGCCACGCCGGAGAGCGCCATCAGGGTCAGGGAGACGAACTGCATGCCCATGCCGAGGCTGAAGACCAGCATCGGGCCCAGCACACTGCCGAGATAGGTGGAGTGGACATCGGCCTGGGTCAGCCAGGCGAGGCCCAGGGCCGACAGCAGGGCGCCCGAGACCATGAAGGGCTTGGGCCCGTACTTGGGCAGCAGTTGGGAGGTGATCCCCGCGCCCAGCGCGATGATCGCGCTGACCGGCAGGAAGGAGAGCCCGGCCTTCAGCGGGCCGAAGCCCAGGACGTCCTGGACGAAGAGGGTCAGGAAGAAGAACATGCCGAAGATCGCCGCGGCGATGCACAGCATGATCCCGTAGGTGCCGGACCGGTTGCGGTCGGCGAACATGTGCAGCGGGGTGATGGGCTGCCGGGAGCCCCGCTCGACCAGGACGAAGGCGGCGAGCAGCACCACGGCGGCGCCGAACGAGCCGAGGGTGACCGGGTCGGTCCAGCCGTGCGCACTGGCCCGGATGAAGCCGTAGACCAGGCTGACCATGCCGAGCGTCGAGGTCAGAGCGCCCGCGATGTCGAAGTGGCCGGAGCGGCGCTCGGACTCCTGGATGTGGCGGCGGGTCGCCAGCAGGATCAGCGCGGCGATGGGGACGTTGACGAAGAAGACCCACCGCCAGTCCAGCCACTGGACCAGCATCCCTCCGGCCAGCAGCCCGATCGCGCCGCCGCCCGCCGAGACCGCGGAGAAGACGCCGAACGCCCGGTTGCGCTCCGGCCCTTCGCGGAAGGTGGTGGTGATCAGGGCGAGCGAGGTCGGCGAGGCGATCGCGCCGCCCACTCCCTGGAGCGCGCGGGCGGCGAGCAGCTGGCCGGAGCTCTGCGAGAGCCCGCCGAGCAGTGAGGCGATCGCGAAGAGCGCGACACCGAACATGAAGACCCGCCGCCGGCCGAGGAGGTCCCCGGCGCGGCCGCCGAGCAGCAGCAGCCCGCCGAAGGTGAGCGTGTAGGCGTTGACCACCCACGACAGGCTGGTGGTGGAGAAGTTCAGCGAGGTCTGGATGTGCGGGAGGGCGATGTTCACGATGGTGATGTCGAGGACCACCATCAGCTGCGAGCCGGCGATGACGACGAGCGCGACACCATGGCCGCCGCCTCGGCTCGGGGCGGCGACCGGGGCGAGTGATTCCGGTCGCGGAGTCGTCATGGTCGCGGGGTCGTCATGTCGCGGGGTCGTCATCGCGCCGGGTTCCCCTGCGCCCGGGAGGCTCCCGGGTGTGTGGAGCGGACGCGCGTGGGACGGATATGCGTGAGCGGACGGGGACAGGAAAGGGAGGGAGGGAAGAACGGCCGTCGGCCCACCCATCGACGGTAAGCCCGCGACCGCCGGC
Organism: Streptomyces sp. NPDC001985; assembly: GCF_040296845.1. Taxonomy (NCBI): domain Bacteria; kingdom Bacillati; phylum Actinomycetota; class Actinomycetes; order Kitasatosporales; family Streptomycetaceae; genus Streptomyces; species Streptomyces sp. NPDC001985. The sequence continues at coordinate 14,834 of NZ_JBEOYB010000062.1, read as the reverse complement.
CCACCAGTCGATCACGCGGCCCTCCACACGGCACAGCGGCCCGGGGCGCAGGGCGCTCCAGGGGCAAAGGACAGCGACCCCGGGGCCCAGGGCAGCACCGCACCCTGGGGTGCCCCAGGCAGCACCCCCGGGGCCCAGGGCAGCACCGGGGGGCTCAGGGCAGTACGGCCATCCCGTCCAGTTCCACCAGCGCCCGGGTGTCCCAGAGGCGTACGACACCGATGACGGCCATCGCGGGGTAGTCACGGCCCGCCAGCCGCCGCCAGATCCGGCCGAGTTCGGGCGCCTGGGCCCGGTAGTCGGCGACATCCGTGGCGTACACCGTGACCCGGGCGAGGTCGTGGGGTGCCCCGCCGGCGGCGGCCAGGGCGGTGAGGAGGTTGGCGAGCGCGGTCTCGAACTGCTCGGGGAGTGTCTCCCCCACCACCGCGCCGTCCAGGTCGAGCGCGGTCTGGCCGGCGAGCAGGACCAGCCGGGAGCCGGTGGCGGTGACCGCGTGCGAGAAGCCGGAGGGGGCGGGCAGGTCGGCGGGGTTGTGGCGGTGGAGGCTCATCTGTCCTTCCCGTACGGCTGCGGGGTGGCGGTGACCTGTGAAGCACAGGCCGTGTGGGCCGTGCGGGCCGCGTACAGCTGTTTGGCGATGATCGAGCGCTGGACTCCGCTCGCGCCCTCGTAGATCCGGGGCGCGCGGACCTCACGGTACAGATGTTCCAGGAGATGTCCGCGGCGCAGCGCCCGTGCGCCATGGAGTTGGACGGCGGCGTCGACGACGTACTGCGCGGTCTCGGTGGCGAAGAGCTTGGCCATCGCGGAGCGGGCCGGCACATCGGCGGCGCCCGCGTCATGGGCCGCCGCGGCGGAGAGGACCAGCAGCCGGGCCGCCTCGACGCGGGTGGCCATCTCGGCGGTCTGGTGGGCGACGGACTGGAGTTCCGCGAGAGGGCCGCCGAAGGCGGTGCGGCGGGCGGTGTGGTCGAGGGTGGCGTCCAGGGCGGCCTGCGCCATGCCGACGGCGAACGCGCCGACGCTGGGACGGAAGAGGTTGAGGGTCTCCAGGGCGACCGGGAAGCCCCGGTCGGGTGCGCCGATGACATCCGCCGCGGTGACCGGCACCCCGTCGAAGGCGAGGGTGCCGATGGGGTGCGGGGAGAGCATCTCCACCGGGGCGCCGGTCAGCCCGGGGCGGTCGGCGGGCACGAGGAAGGCGGTGATTCCGCGGGCCCGGGCCCCGGGGGTGGTGCGGGCGAAGACGGTGTAGAAGTCGGCCTCGGGCGCGTTGGAGATCCAGCACTTCTCGCCGGTGAGCCGCCAGCCGGCTCCCCGCTCGGGGACGGCCGCGAGCGCCAGGGCCGCCGCGTCGGAGCCGGCGTCCGGCTCGGTCAGGGCGAACGCGGCGACGGCGCGGCCCGCGGTCACCTCGGGGAGCCAGCGGGCCCGCTGGGCGTCGGTGCCCGAGCGGAGCACGGGGGTGGTGCCGAGGCCCTGGAGGGCGAGGGCGGTCTCCGCCTCCGTACAGCCGAGGGCGAGGGACTCGCGGAGCAGACAGAGGTCCAGCGCGCCGGCGCCGAAGAGGTCGCGCAGCAGTCCCCGTTCGCCGAGGGCGGCGAGCAGCGGGCGGTTCACCCGGCCGGGTTCGCCCCGTTCGGCGAGCGGGCGCAGGGTGTCGGCGGCCAGGGCGCGCAGCCCGGCGCACCAGGCGGTCTGTTCCGGATCGAGCGAGAATACGGGCATTCGTGCCCCCACTCCTGAGATGCCGACCGAGCATTTATCGCGGACCGTTGACTGTCGTCACGGTAACGATACGCTCCCTGCACGACCCCACCACCAGAAGGGGCGAACCATGGAGCTGACACCCTCGGCCCACCTCGACACCTTCACCAGAGACCGTCTCCCGCCGCCCGGGCAGTGGCCCGTGATCCTGGGGACGCCCTCCCCGGAGCGGCTCAACTGCGGCTCCGAACTGCTCGACGGGACGATCGGCCGCCTCGGCCCCGGCCGGCCCGTCTTCCGCACCGCGGACGGGGCGGTGTGGACGTACGGGGAGCTGCGCGAGCGGGTCGACCGGATCGCCCACACCCTCACCACCCGGCTCGCGGTGGTCCCCGGCAACCGGGTGCTGCTGCGCGGCCCCACCACGCCCTGGCTCGCGGCCTGCTGGCTGGCGGTGATGAAGGCGGGCGCGGTGGCGGTCACCGTACTGGCGGGGCAGCGGGCCGGGGAGCTGGCCTCGGTGTGCGGGATCGGCTCCGTCGGACACGCCCTCTGCGACGCCCGCTCGCTCGGGGAACTGGTGGCGGCCCGGGTGCCGGGGCTGCGGATCACCCCGTTCGGCGGGGACTCCCCCGGGGATCTGCTGCGGCTCGCGGAGAGCGCGCCGGCCGCGCCGTACCGCGCCGTGGGGACGGCGGCCGACGACATCGCGCTGATCGCCTTCACCTCCGGGACCACCGGGCGCCCCAAGGGGTGTCTGCACTTCCACCGCGATGTGCTGGCCGTCGCGGACACGTTCTGCGCGCGGGTGCTGCGGCCGGAGCCGGACGACGTCTTCGCCGGGAGCCCGCCGCTGGGGTTCACCTTCGGTCTGGGCGGGCTGGTGGTCTTCCCGCTGCGGGTGGGCGCGTCGGCGCTGCTGCTGGAGGAGGCCGGGCCCCGGCACCTGCCCGCCGCGATCGCCGCGCACCGGGTCTCGGTCCTCTTCACCGCGCCGACCGCGTACCGCGCGATGCTCGCGGCGACCGGCCCGCCCGGCGGCGCCGACGGGTCCGGTGCCGGCGGGCCCGGTGGCGCGCTGGAGTCGCACGACCTCCGGTCGCTGCGGCGCTGTGTGTCGGCCGGTGAGCATCTGCCCGCCGCCACCTGGCGGGAGTGGCGGGACCGCACCGGCCTCCGGATCGTCAACGGCATCGGCGCCACCGAGCTGCTGCACATCTTCCTCTCGACCACCGGGGACACCGGCCGCCCCGGGACCCTCGGATTCCCGGTCCCCGGCTGGCAGGCGCGGGTGGTGGACAGTGCGGGCAGGCCCGTCGCGGACGGGGTGCCCGGGCTGCTCGCCGTGCGCGGCCCGGTCGGCTGCCGGTATCTGGACGACCCCCGGCAGACGGAGTACGTCCGGGACGGATGGAACCTCACCGGCGACACCTGTGTCCGGGAGGCGGACGGCTGCTTCCGCTATGTCGCCCGCGCCGACGACATGATCATCTCCGCCGGTCACAACATCGCGGGCCCCGAGGTGGAGGAGGTGCTGCTGCGGCACCCCCGCGTGGCGGAGGCCGCGGTGATCGGCCGCGCGGACGCGCGGCGGGGGCAGCGCGTGGTGGCCTGTGTGGTGCTCCGCGGGGACGCCGAGCCCGGGCACGCCACCGCCGCCGCGCTCACCGACTGGGTGAGGGCCCGCCTCACTCCGTACAAGTGCCCCCGCGAGTTCGTCTTCCTCGACGCCCTCCCCCGCACCCCCACCGGCAAGCTCCAGCGCTTCCGTCTGCGGAACCCCGGGGGGCCCTAAGGTGATCACGTGGCCGACCAGCACTCCCCCCGCTCCCTGATCGTCACCCTCTACGGCGCCTACGGACGCGAACGGCCCGGGCCGGTGCCGGTCGCCGAGCTGATCCGGCTGCTGGCCGCGCTCGGGGTGGACGCCCCGTCCGTGCGGTCGTCGGTGTCGCGGCTCAAGCGCCGGGGGCTGCTCGTGGCCGGGCGGTCGGCGGACGGGGCCGCGGGGTACGCGCTCTCCACCGACGCGCGGCAGATGCTGGAGGACGGCGACCGGCGGATCTACGACCGGGCGACGCCGCTGCTCTCGGACGGCTGGGTCCTCGCGGTCTTCTCGGTGCCGGAGGCGGAGCGGAGCAAGCGCCATCTGCTGCGCTCCCGGCTCGGACGGCTCGGTTTCGGCACCGCCGCGCCCGGGGTGTGGATCGCGCCGGCGCGGCTGTACGAGGAGACCCGCCACACCCTGCGCAGGCTCCGGCTCGACCCCTATGTGGAGCTGTTCCGGGGCGAGCACCTGGGGTTCGCGGCGACGGCGGAGGCGGTGGCCGCCTGGTGGGATCTGGGCGCCGTCGCCAAGCGGCACACGGAGTTCCTGGACGCGCGGGAGCCGGTCCTCAGGGGGTGGCTGTCGGGGCGCCGGCCCGAGCCGGAGGAGGCGTACCGCGACTACCTCCTCGCGCTGGACTCCTGGCGGCGGCTGCCGTACGCGGACCCGGGGCTGCCGATGGAGCTGCTGCCCGAGGGGTGGCCGGGGGGCCGCTCGGCGGAGGTCTTCGGGGCCCTGCACGAGCTGCTGAGGGACGCGGGAGAGGCGTTCACCCGGCGGTGAGCGCGCCCGCCAGGACCGGGGCCGGCCCCGGTCAGAGGGCGAGCCTCGGTCTCGGGGCGTCCCTGCGGCCCGTCGGGGGCGGGCGGCTGCCCGCGCGGTAGGGCGGCGGCCAGGGCGCGCCCGGCCCGGTGTGGTCCTGCTCGGCCGCCGCGTGCAGGGTCCAGTGCGGGTCGTACAGATGGGGCCTGGCGAGCGCGCACAGATCGGCGCGGCCCGCCAGGAGCAGGGAGTTGACGTCGTCCCAGGAGGAGATCGCGCCGACCGCGATCACGGGGACACCGGCCTCGGTGCGTATCCGGTCGGCGTGGGGCACCTGGTACGAGCGCCCGTACTCGGGCCGCTCGTCGGGCACGACCTGTCCGGTGGAGACATCGATGGCGTCGGCGCCGTGCGCGGCGAAGGCGCGGGCGATCTCCACCGACTCCTCGGCGGTGGTGCCGCCGGGCGCCCAGTCGGTGGCGGAGATCCGGACGGTCATGGGCCGGTCGGCCGGCCAGCTCTCCCGTACCGCGTCGAAGACCTCCAGCGGGAAGCGGAGGCGCCCCTCGATCCCGCCGCCGTGGGCGTCGGTGCGCCGGTTGGTGAGCGGGGAGAGGAAGCCGGAGAGCAGGTAGCCGTGGGCGCAGTGCAGTTCGAGGAGGTCGAAATCGCAGCCGGCGGCGCGCCGGGCGGCGGCGGCGAACTCCTCCCGCACAGCGGTGAGCCCGGCCCGGTCCAGGGCGTGCGGTATCTGGTTCACGCCGGGGCGGTACGGGATCGGGGAGGCGGCCCGCAGCGGCCAGTTGCCCTCGGGGAGCGGGGCGTCCATGCCCTCCCACATCAGCCGGGTGGAGCCCTTGCGGCCGGAGTGGCCCAGCTGGACACCGATCGCGGTGCCGGGCGCGCGGCGGTGCACGAAGGCGGTGACCCGCCGCCAGGCGGCGGCCTGTCCATCGGTCCACAGCCCGGCGCAGCCGGGGGTGATCCGGCCCTCCGGGCTGACGCAGACCATCTCGGTCATCACCAGACCGGCCCCGCCGAGCGCCCGGGCGCCCAGATGGACGAGGTGGAAGTCGCCGGGGACCCCGTCGGCCGCCGAGTACAGGTCCATGGGCGAGACCACGACCCGGTTGCGCAGCCGCAGCCCGCGCAGCCGGAAGGGGGTGAACATCGGCGGTGTGCCGGGCGGGCAGCCGAACTCCCGCTCGACGGCTTCGGTGAAGGCGGGGTCGCGCAGCCGCAGATTGCCGTGGGTGACCCGGCGGCTGCGGGTGAGCAGGCCGAACGCGAACTGCCGGGGCGGCCGGTCGAGCGCGCCGCCCAGCTCCTCGAACCAGCGCAGGCTGGCGGTGGCGGCCCGCTGCGCCGACTCGACGACCGGGCGGCGCTCCTCCTCGTACGCGGCGAGCGCCTCCTCCACCGTGGGGTGCTCCCCGATCCCGGCGGCGAGCGCGAGGGCGTCCTCGACGGCGAGTTTGGTGCCGGAGCCGATGGAGAAGTGGGCGGTGTGCGCGGCGTCGCCGAGCAGGACGGTGCGGCCGTTGGACCAGTGCTCGTTGACGACGGTGCGGAAGGGGGTCCAGGCGGAGTCGTTGGCGCGCAGGGGCCGGCCGCCCAGGGCGTCCTCGAAGAGGGCGGCGCAGCGGCGCAGGGTCTCGGGCCCGGCCCGTTCGCCGAGGCCGGCGAAGCCGGCGGCCCGCCAGACCTCCTCGCGCATCTCGACGATGACGGTGCTGGCGGCGGGGGCGTAGGGGTAGCCGTGGAGCTGGACGACGCCGTGTTCGGTCTCGGCGGTCTCGAAGCGGAAGGCGCCGAGGGCGAAGTCGGCGGCCAGCCAGACATAGCGGCTGCGGTGAGTGGTGATCCTCGGGCCGAAGGCGTCGGCGTGGGCCCGGCGGGTGGCGCTGCCCGCGCCGTCGGCGGCGATGACCAGATCGTGGGTGCGGGCGAGCGCGGCGGCGGGCGGGGCGGGGGCGCGGAAGCGGAGCCGTACGCCGAGGTCGGCGCAGCGGGCGTGGAGCACCGCCAGGAGCCGCGCGCGCCCGAGGGCGACGAAGCCGTGGCCGCCGGAGGTCAGCCGGTGGCCCCGGTGGACGATGTCGATGTCGTCCCAGCGGATGAACTCCCGCCGGAGCGCTGAGTGGACGACCGGGTCGGCGCGCTCGATGCCGCCGAGGGTCTCGTCCGAGAGGACGACACCGAAGCCGAAGGTGCGGTCGAGGGCGCCCCGCTCCCAGACGGTGATCTCGCGCGCCGGGTCCAGCCGCTTCAGCAGCGCGGCGGCGTAGAGCCCGGCTGGCCCGCCACCGACGACGGCGACCCGGAGCGGCGGGGTCACCGGCCCCGCCACACCGGGGCGCGCTTCCCGGTGAACGCCGCGTGGAACTCCGCGTAGTCCTCGCTCGTCATCAGCAGGGCCTGGGTGGCGGCGTCCAGCTCCAGGGCGGCGCCGAGCGGCATGTCCAGTTCGGCGGTGAGCAGGGCCTTGGTCTGCGCGTGCGCGAGGGCCGGGCCCGCGGCGAGCCGGGCGGCCAGTTCCGCGGCGCGGGCGTCGGCGCCGCCCTCCCCGGTCACCTCGCTGAGCAGTCCGATCCGCTCGGCCTCCGGCGCGCCGACGGGTTCGCCGAGCATCAGCAGCCGGGTGGCGTGGCCGAGGCCGACGACGCGGGGCAGCAGATAGGCCGCGCCCATGTCCCCGCCGGAGAGCCCGACCCGGGTGAAGAGGAAGGCGAAACGCGCGGTGGGGTCCGCGATCCGGAAGTCGGCGGCGAGGGCGAGGACGGCGCCCGCGCCCGCGGCGACACCGTGGACGGCGGCGATCACGGGGAAGGGGCACTCGCGCAGCGCCCGCACCACCTGTCCGGTCATCCGGTTGAAGTCGAGGAGCGCGGCGGTGTCCAGGGCGAGGGTGGCGCCGATGATCTCGTCGACGTCCCCGCCGGAGCAGAATCCGCGCCCCGCCCCGCCGAGCACCAGCGCGCGCACGCTCCGCTCCCGGGCCAGTTCGGCGAGGAGGTCGCGGAGATCCGCGTACGCGCCGAAGGTCAGCGCGTTGAGCTTCCCGGGGCGGTCCAGGGTCACCGTGGCGACACCGTCGCGGACGGTGAGCCGCAGATGGCGCCACTCCTCCGTGTGCCTCGCCGAGCTGGGGAACGGGCTCATCGCACCTGGCCTCCCTCGGGGCGGCGGTGAGCCCCTGATGAAGTTATCACCAGAATATGACCGCCGTCACGAGTGCGCGACAAGCCGGAGCCCCCGGGAGCGCTCAGGGGCGGGCCAGGGTGGCGACCAGGACCGCCTTGATGGTGTGCATCCGGTTCTCCGCCTCGTCGAAGACGACCGAGTGCTCCGACTCGAAGACCTCGTCCGTGACCTCCAGCTCGGTGAGGCCGTGGCGCTGGTGGATCTCCTGGGCGACGGTGGTGGCCAGGTCGTGGAAGGCCGGGAGGCAGTGCAGAAACCGCACTCCGGGGTTGCCGGTGGCCCGCAGCACGTCCATGGTCACGGCGTACGGGCGCAGTGCGGCGATCCGCTCGTCCCAGACCTCCTTGGGCTCACCCATCGACACCCAGACGTCGGTGGCGACGAAGTCCGCCCCGAGGACCCCGGCCGCGATGTCCTCGGTGAGGGTGATCCGCGCCCCGCTGGCGGCGGCCAGCTCCCGGGCCCGGTCCACGACCTCCTGGGCGGGCCAGTACGCGCGCGGCGCCACGATCCGTACGTCCATGCCGAGCAGCGCGCCGGTGACCAGATAGGAGTTGCCCATGTTGAAGCGGGCGTCGCCGAGGTAGGCGTACGCCGTCTCCTGGAGCGGCTTGGCGCAGTGCTCGGTCATGGTGAGCAGGTCGGCGAGCATCTGGGTGGGGTGCCAGTCGTCGGTGAGGCCGTTGTAGACCGGGACCCCGGCGTACCGGGCCAGCTCCTCCACGGTGGACTGGGCGTCCCCCCGGAACTCGATCGCGTCGAACATCCGGCCGAGGACGCGCGCGGTGTCCCTCGCGGACTCCTTGCTGCCGATATGGGAGCCGGCCGGGTCGATGTAGGTGGTCGACGCGCCCTGGTCGGCCGCCGCGACCTCGAAGGCGCAGCGGGTCCGGGTCGACGCCTTCTCGAAGATCAGCGCGATGTTCCTGCCCCGCAGCAGCCTCTCCTCGGTCCCCGCTCGCTTGGCGGCCTTGAGCCGGGCGGCCAGCTCGATCAAGCCGCGGAACTCCCCGGCCGTGAAATCCAGCTCTTTGAGGAAGTGGCGGCCTTCGAGATGTATCGCCATGGTGGCTGCTCCTGCGTTGCGGATGCGGTGACCTATGGAAGTGTATACGGAAGGCCACATTGATATACAGAGGCATCGGGCTGACCCCGGGACCGGCCGGAGCGCGGAGACACCGGCCGCCCAGGGGCGCGCGCCGGGGCCCGGGCGTCCGCGGCCCGATCCCCGTCCCGCCTCTTCCCGTACCGCACTGTCCCGCACTGTCCCGGTCCGGCCCGTACCGGTCCACACCGCCCCGGTCCGGTCCGGGTGCGGCCCTACACCGGATCGCGCTCCACGGGGCAGCTCATGCAGCGAGGGCCGCCCCGCCCCCGCCCCAGTTCGCTCCCCGGGATCTCGATCACCTCGATGCCCTGCTTGCGCAGATGGGTGTTGGTCGTGACATTACGCTCATAGGCCACCACCACGCCCGGCTCGACGGCCAGCACATTGCATCCGTCGTCCCACTGCTCCCGCTCCGCCGCGTGCACATCCTGGGTCGGGGTCAGCACCCGGATCTCCTTCATCCCCAGCGCGGCGGCGATGGCGCTGTGCATGTGCTCCGGCGGATGGTCGCTCACCCTGAGCCCCTGGGCGCCCTCGGCGGGCTCGATCGTGTACGAGCGGAGCATCCCCAGGCCCGCGTACTGCGTGAAGGTGTCCGCGCCGACCATCGTCATCACCGTGTCGAGGTGCATGAAGGCCCGCCGCTTGGGCATGTCCAGCGCCACGATCGTGCGCGCCGAGCCCGCCGCGAACATCCCCCGCGCCAGCATCTCCACCGCCTGCGGAGTGGTGCGCTCGCTCATTCCGATCAGCACGGCGCCCCGGCCGAGCACCAGCACATCGCCGCCCTCGATGGTGGACGGATAGTCGTCCTGCCCCTCCGACCAGTGGTGGAAGTCACCGGCGAGCGGGCCGGTGAAGAGCGGATGGTGCTTGTAGATCGCCTCGAAGTGGACGGTCTCGCGCCGCCGGGCCGGCCAGCGCATCGCGTTGATGGAGACCCCGTCGTAGATCCAGGCGGAGGTGTCCCGGGTGAAGAGGTGGTTGGGCAGCGGGTCGAGCAGAAAGCCGTCCAGGTCCAGCACATGGAACCGGACCGACGTCGGCTCGGGGTGATGGGCCAGGAACTCCCGCTTGGTCATACCGCCGACCAGCGCCTCCACCAGATCGGGGGTGGGCATCTCGTCGAAGGCGGCTCTGAGGTGGTCGGTGGCGAGCGGCCCGTACTCCTTCTCGTCGAAGACCCGGTCCAGGACGAGCTTCCTCGCCTCCGGGATCTCCAGCGACTCGCGGAGCAGATCGCCGAAGAGATGCACCTCCACGCCCCGGTCGCGCAGCACGTCCGCGAACCCGTCGTGCTCCTGCCGGGCCCGGCGCACCCAGAGCACATCGTCGAAGAGGAGTGTGTCCTTGTTGCTCGGGGTGAGGCGCTTCAGCTCCAGATCGGGCCGGTGGAGTACGACCCGGCGCAGCCGCCCGGTCTCGGAGTCGACGTGGAATCCCATGTCCCCATCCTCACCGCGCGGCGCGCGCTTCACTCGGCGGACGGCGGGGCGTTCCCCGCCGGTACCCCCTCGTATCCCGCGCCGGGGCGCTCTCTACACCGAACGCGCGCCCCCGGCCGTGAGCGGGGGCGCGCCCGCGCGGTTCAGAGCCGGGGGTCGACCGGCTCGGACTCCAGCGCCAGAACGGCGAAGACCGCCTCGTGGACCCGCCACAGCGGCTCCCCGCCGGCCAGCCGGTCCAGCGCCTCCAGACCGAGGGCGTACTCCCGCAGCGCCAGCGAGCGCTTGTGGCCCAGATGCCGGGCGCGCAGCCGCTCCAGATGCTCCGGGCGGGTGTACTCCGGGCCGTAGACGATCCGCAGATACTCCCGGCCCCGGACCTTGACGCCCGGCTGGACCAGCCGGCCCTTCCCGTCGCGGGTGAGCGGCCTGAGCGGCTTGACGACCATGCCCTCGCCGCCGCGCGCGGTCATCTCCAGCCACCAGTCGGTGCCGGACCGCACCGACTCCCCGTCTCCCGTATCCACCACGAGCCGGCGGGTGACCTGGAGCAGCCCGGTGGGGTCGTGCTCCACCAGCCGGTCCAGCCAGGCCAGCTGGGTGTCGTGCGGTACGTCCGTCAGCGCGCGGCCGGGCGCGGCCAGGATCTGGAAGGGAGCGAGCCGTACGCCCTCCAGGCCCTCGGTGGGCCAGCAGTAGCGCCGGTACGCCTCGGTGAAGGCGGCCGTGTCAACGGCGCGCCCGCGCTGGGCGGCGAGCAGCGGGGCGACCTCGACACCCCGGGACGCGGCGGCCTCCAGGGCGGCGACGGCGCCGGGCAGGACGGCGCCCGCCGCCGCGCCGACGGCCGCGTACTGCGAGCGCAGCAGCCCGCGCGCCTTCAGGGACCAGGGCATCAGCTCGGCGTCGAGCAGCAGCCAGCCGCCGCCGGCCGCACCCGCGCCGCCGGCCGCGAGCTCGTCCCAGAGGCCGGCGGCGCGGACGGCGGCCCGGAGCCGGCCGAGGATCTCCTCGGTGACCTCGGGGTCGTCGAAGAAGGGGCGGCCGGTGCGGGTGTAGAGCGCACCGGTCGGCCCGTCGACACCGAACCGCTCCCGCGCGGCCCCGGCGTCCCGGCACACCAGCGCCACGGCGCGCGAGCCCATGTGCTTCTCCTCGCACACCACCCGGCCGACCCCGTCCGCGCGGTACTGCGCGAAGGCCTCGGCCGGGTGCTCCAGATAGCCGGGCTCCCGGGAAGTGGCGGTGGGGGCCATCGTCGGCGGCAGATAGGGGAGCAGCCGGGGGTCGACCGCGAACCGGCTCATGACCTCCAGCGCCGCCGCCGTGTTCTCCTCACGGACGCCGACACGGGCCATGTGACGGGTCTCCACGGCGCGCCGGCGCACATCGGCGAGGTCCAGCGGCCGTCCCTCACGGCTGCCCGGCGCCTCGCCGGACAGCGTTCTGGCCGGCTCGTACCAGACCCGCTCGGCGGGTACGTCGACCAGCTCGCGCTCGGGCCAGCGCAGCGCGGTCATCCGGCCGCCGAAGACGGCTCCGGTGTCCAGGCAGAGGGTGTTGTTGATCCAGGAGGTGGTGGGCACGGGGGTGTGGCCGTAGACCACGGCCGCCCGGCCCCGGTACTCCTCCGCCCAGGGGTAGCGCACGGGCAGGCCGAACTCGTCGGTCTCGCCGGTGGTGTCCCCGTACAGCGCGTGGGAGCGGACCCGGCCGGAGGTGCGGCCGTGGTACTTCTCGGGCAGGCCGGCGTGGCAGACGACCAGCCCGCCGCCGTCCAGGACGTAGTGGCTGACGAGGCCGTCGATGAACTCCCGCACCCGGGCGCGGAAGGCGTCGTCCTCCTTCTCCAGCTGCTCGATCGTCTCGGCGAGACCGTGGGTGTGCTGGACCTTGCGTCCCTTGAGGTAACGGCCGAGCTTGTTCTCGTGGTTCCCGGGCACGCAGAGCGCGTTGCCCGCCGCGACCATGGACATCACCCGGCGCAGCACGCCGGGGCTGTCGGGGCCCCGGTCCACGAGGTCGCCGACGAAGACCGCGGTACGGCCCTCGGGGTGGACGCCGTCGGTGTAGCCGAGCCGGCCGAGCAGGGTCTCCAGCTCGGAGCTGCAACCGTGGATGTCACCGATGATGTCAAAGGGGCCGGTGAGGTGGGTGAGGTCGTTGTAGCGGCGCTCCAGGACGACCTCGGCCGACTCGGCCTCCTCCACGCTCCGCAGGATGTGCACCTTGCGGAAGCCCTCGCGCTCCAGTCCGCGCAGGGAGCGGTGGAGTTCGCGGCGGTGGCGGCGGATGACGTGGAGGGGCATCCCGGCCCGCTCGGGGCGGCGGGCGTTGCGCTCGGCGCACACCTCCTCGGGGAGGTCGAGCACGATGGCGATGGGCAGCACATCGTGCTCCCGGGCCAGCCGGACCAGTTGACGGCGGCTCTCGGACTGGACGCTGGTGGCGTCGACGACGGTGAGCCGGCCGGCGGCGAGCCGCTTGCCGGCGATGTGGTGCAGGACGTCGAAGGCGTCGCCGCTCGCGCTCTGGTCGTTCTCGTCGTCGGCGACGAGGCCCCGGCAGAAGTCGGAGGAGATGACCTCGGTGGGCTTGAAGTGCCGGGCGGCGAAAGTGGACTTGCCCGAACCGGTGGCGCCGATCAGGACGACCAGGGACAGGTCGGTGACGGGGAGCAGGCGCTTCGCCGGTGCGGTGGTGGTGGTGTCGGTCGTGGTGGTCATGCCGCCTTCTCCTCCTTCTTCTTGTTCTCCGCCGGGGCAGGGGCCGGAGCCGGGGCCGGCCGGTCGGCGGGGGTGGCGCGGGTGAAGACGGCCATCTGGGTGGGCGGGCCCACCTCGGGGTCGTCGGGCCCCACGGGCAGGAACTCCACCGTGTAGCCCTCCCGCCCGGCGACCGCCACCGACCACTCCCGGAACTCCCGGCGGGTCCACTCGAAGCGGTGGTCGCTGTGGCGGACCCGGCCCGCGGGCAGACTCTCCCAGCGGACGTTGTACTCGGCATTGGGCGTGGTCACGATGACGGTCCCGGGCCGGGCCGCGCCGAACACCGCGTACTCCAGCGCGGGCAGCCTGGGCGGGTCGACATGTTCGACGACCTCGCTCAGCACGGCGGCGTCATAGCCGGCCAGCCGCTTGTCGGTGTAGGCAAGCGAGCCCTGGAGCAGGGTCAGCCGCGCGGCCAGGCGCTCGCCCATCCGGTCGACCCGCAGCCGCCGGGCGGCGACGGCCAGCGCCCGGGCGGACACATCGACGCCGACCACCTCGGTGAAGCGCGTCTCCTTGAGAAGCGCCTGCACCAACTGGCCCTGTCCGCAGCCCAGGTCGAGCACCCGGCTCGCGCCGTGGTCGCGCAGCACGGAGAGGATCGCCGCACGCCGCTGCTCGGCCAGGGGCACCGGCTTCTCCTCGGTGTCGGTGCGCTCGTCGACGGCGTTGTCCAGGTCCTCGACCCCGAGGTCGTCCGCCTCGGCGAGGCGGACCAGTTCCAGGCGCTCCATCGCCTGCCGGGTCAGGCCCCAGCGGCGGGCGAGATAGCGGCTGGTGATCAGCTTCTGCTCGGGGTGGCCGGCGAGCCAGCCCTCGCCGGCGCGCAGCAGTTTGTCGACCTCGTCGGGGGCGACCCAGTAGTGCTTGGCGTCGTCGAGAACCGGGAGCAGGACATAGAGCTGCCGCAGCGCGTCGGCGAGCAGCAGCTCGCCCTCCAGCACCAGCCGGACATAGCGGGACTCGCCCCACTCGGGGAAGCGCTCGTCCAGCGCCACCGGCTCCGCGCCGACCGTGCTCCAGCCCAGCGGCCCGAACAGCTTCCGCACCAGCTCCGCACCGCCGCGCGCGGGCATCGCGGGTATCTCCACCCGCAGCGGCAGCGGGGCCCCGGCGCGCTCGGGGCGCGCGGCGCAGACACCCCGCAGGGCGCTCCTGAAGACGCCGCTCATCGCGACGGCGAGCAGTGAGGACGCCGCGTAGGGGCGGTCGTTGACGTACTGCGCGAGTGCCGCGTCGGGCGTGCCGCCCCCGCTCTTCCCGCGGCGCACCAGCGCCACGGGATCGACCTCCAGCAGCAGCGCGGCGGTGCAGCGCTCGGCGGAGGCCTCGGGGTAGAAGACATGCGCGGTGCCGTGCGCGGTGGAGAAGCGCTGCGCCTTGTCGGGGTGCTTGTGCAGCAGGAATCCGAGGTCGGTGGCGGGGCGCTCGGGGGTGCCGGTGGTGCTGATGGTCAGGAACACCGTCCGAGTATCACCGGATTGACCGCTCCCGACCACGCAGTTTCCACCGCGCGCCCCCGCCCGCCCCGCCAGAACCGGGCACGCTGGGAACCCCCTCGACCGGCGCCCTCTGAGGCGCCGCCGCTACGGGCTGCGCCGGCCCGGTGCTCCCGGCACTTGAGGAGCACCCACCGGCTCTCACCGGCTTGAGTGCCCACCACCTCAGCCCTCACTGCCACTTGAGGAGCCCTCCCCACTAACCGGTGCTGGAGCCCACCCACCCAGCCCTCCCCGACGCGCGGAAGGCGCCACCCCGGCCCCTCCCCGACGATCAGGAGGCACCACCCCCACCCCTCCGGGCGAGCTGAGGCACGAAACCCAGCCCTTCCGGGCGGACCGAGGCACACATTCCAGCCCCTCCGGCGGGCGAGGCACACCACCCCAGCCCCCCGGCGACTGAGCAGCACCACCCCAGCCCCTCCGGCGATTGAGGAGCGGGGGTTCGGGGGGCGGGGCCCCCCCGAGGGCCCCCGGGTGCGGGGTGCGGGTGTGCCGGGGGCGGGCGCA
>NZ_JBEOYB010000061.1:0-50800 GCF_040296845.1 Streptomyces sp. NPDC001985 | reverse complement strand
GCCCGCCGCCCGCGCACCGCCCGCCGTTCGCCGACCGCCCGCCGCCCGCGCACCGCGCACCGCCCGCTCCCGGTGCCGCTCCCGCTCCGGTGCCGCCCCCCCCCGGCTCCGTACCGCCCCCGTGCTCTGTACCGCCCCCGTGCTCTGTACCCCCGGCTCCGTACCGGCGCCGACTCCCGTACGCGGCCCGCAGAGGTCCGTCCGGGACACCCGGAAGGTAGGTTCGGTCCATGCCGGTGATCGCCGTTCTCGCCCTCGACGGAGCCCCCGGACATCAGCTGACCGCCCCGGGTCTCGTGTTCGACGCCGCCGCCCGGACCCACCGCCGGGCCCGCTACGAGGTCCGCGTCTGCGCCGGTCCGGGGTTCACCGCCACCGGCGGGCCGGTACCGCTCCGTATCACCGCCCCCTGGGGGACGGACGGGCTCATCGGCGCCGGCGCCGTCGTCCTCACCGGCCACGACCGCCACCGGGAGGAGCCGCCGGCCGCCGTGCTCGACGCGGTCCGCGCGGCCGCCGCGCGCGGCAGCCGGATCGCCGCCGTCGGGACCGGCGCCTTCACCCTCGCCGCCACCGGCCTCCTCGACGGCCGCCGTGCCACCACGGGCTGGCGCCACACCGCCGAACTGGCCCGGCGCCATCCCCGTGTCGAGGTGGACCCGGAGGGCACGGTCGTCGCGGACGGCCCGTTCCTCACCTCGGCGGGGATCTTCGGCGGGGTGGACGTCTGTCTGCGTCTGCTCGCCCTGGACCACGGCCCGCGCGTGTCCCGGGAAACCGCCCGGCAGCTCATCACGCCGCTGCACCCCGCCGCCGACAGTGTCCACGAGGGCATCGCCCGGGAACTCGCCGACAACGGGGGTCTGGAACCGACCCTGAGGTGGGTACGGGAGCGGCTCCACCTCCCCCTGACCCCGGCCGACATGGCCGGCCACGCGGGGATCAGCGTCAGCAGCCTGGGCCGGCGCTTCCGGGCCCGCACCGGTGTCACACCGCGCAGGTATCTGCTGGACGCGCGCCTCCAGCGGGCGCGCCGGCTGCTGGAGGAGACCGACGAGCCCGTGGAGCTGATCGCCGCCCGCACCGGCTTCGGCTCACCGGCCCGGCTGCGCCACCACTTCCGCGCGCTGACCGGCCTGACCCCTCGTGCCCATCGGGTGGCCCACCGCGCGGCCCACCGGGCGTCCGGCGGGGACACGGGCCGGTAGACCCTCAC
Source organism: Streptomyces sp. NPDC001985 (assembly GCF_040296845.1). NCBI lineage: Bacteria > Bacillati > Actinomycetota > Actinomycetes > Kitasatosporales > Streptomycetaceae > Streptomyces > Streptomyces sp. NPDC001985. The sequence goes on along the minus strand of NZ_JBEOYB010000061.1, from coordinate 49,584 downwards.
CGCGAGACGGCGCCGCGCGGGCCTTCCGGTCGCGCGGCCCTGCGGTCGCGCGCTCGCGAGATCGGATCTCGCGAGCGCGCGACGCCGTCTCGCGCCTTCTCCGTGACGGCGCGGAACGGGCGCCACCGGAGCCGGGCCGCCGAGCAGAGGGAGGGCACACGTGCGGAAGCGGGACGGGCGGCACGGGCGGCACGGTCAGGACAGTCAGGACAGTCAGGACAGTCAGGACGGGCGGGACTGTCCGCCGGATGATCACTCTCCGTTGCGAGTCGCCGTCATCATCGGCAGTACGAGGGAGGGCCGCGCCGGTGAGGAGATCGGCCGCTGGGTCACCGGGCGGGCCGGTGACCGCACCGATCTGGAGCTGTCGGTGATCGATCTGCTCGACTTCGACTTCCCCGCCCGCTACCCCGACCGCACGACCGGCCCGGCGGCCGACTTCGCGGCGTTGATCGCCGCCGCTGACGGCTTTGTCGTCGTCACCCCCGAGTACAATCGTTCCTTCCCCGCCTCTCTCAAACAGGCCATCGACTTCGCCTATGACGAGTGGCGCGGCAAAGCGGTCGCCTTCGTCAGCTACGGCCACGGTTCCTGCGGGCTGTACGCGGTCGAGCAGCTGCGCTCGGTCTTCACCGAGCTGCACACCGTGACCCTGCGTAACGTGGTCGGTATCGACCTCCTCGGCGCGGGGTGGGAGGAGCGGGAGCGCGCTCTGCACCGCATGCTCGACCAGCTCGGGTGGTGGGGGCTGGCGCTGCGGGAGGCCCGCGCGGCGCGGCCCTATGTCTGCTAGCCCGGGACCTCCTGGTCCGGGAGGTCCGGGAGGTCCGGGAGATCCGGGATCGGTCTCCCGGTCGGCGATGAGTTCCGCCGCCCGTTCGAGTCGACAGAACCAAGACGTCCAATCGAAGATCCATTCGAAGGAAATTTCTCGTCAATGAGTACAGAACTGGCAATTGAGGCCGAGGGTCTGGTGAAGATCTTCGGTGAGAACCGGGCCGTCGACGGCGTCGATCTCGCCGTCCCCGCCGGCACCGTCTACGGCGTCCTCGGGCCGAACGGCGCGGGGAAGACCACCACCGTGAAAATGCTCGCCACCCTGCTGCGCCCCGACGGGGGCAGCGCCCGGATCTTCGGCAAGGACGTCCGGAAGGACGCGGACGCCGTCCGCGCCCGGGTCAGCCTCACCGGGCAGTACGCCTCGGTGGACGAGGACCTCACCGGCACCGAGAACCTCATCCTGCTCGGCAGGCTCCTCGGCCACTCCAGGTCCGCCGCCCGCGCGCGGGCCGCCCAGCTTCTCGACGCCTTCGGGCTGACCGAGGCCGCCGGGCGCCAGGTGAAGAACTACTCGGGCGGCATGCGCCGCCGTATCGACATCGCCGCCTCCATCCTCAACACGCCCGATGTGCTCTTTCTCGACGAGCCGACCACCGGTCTCGACCCGCGCAGCCGCAACCAGGTCTGGGACATCGTCCGCGCCGTCGTCGCCCACGGCACGACCGTCCTGCTGACCACGCAGTACCTCGACGAGGCCGACCAGCTGGCGTCCCGGATCGCCGTGATCGACCACGGCCGGGTCATCGCGGAGGGCACCAAGGGCGAGCTGAAGGCGTCCGTCGGGGCCGGCGCGGTCCATCTGCGGCTGCGGGACGCCGCGCAGCGGCCCGAGGCCCAGCGCGTGCTGGCCCTGACCCTCGGCTCCGAGGTGCTGCTCGACCCCGACCCGGTCGCGCTGACGGCCCGGGTCAACGGCGGCGGTGACCAGAGCGCGGCCGAGCAGGCGGGGCGGGCGCTCGGCGAGCTGGCCCGCACCGGAATCACCGTGGACAACTTCTCCCTGGGCCAGCCCAGCCTGGACGAGGTCTTCCTCGCCCTGACCGACAAGAAGGGGGCGGCATGAGCACCGCGACCACCACCAAGTCCGCCCAGGACAAGAGCGCCGACGATCTGCTGCTCGATGCCCCGAGGGCGGAGGATCTCGCCGCGCTGCTGGTCAGCAAGGAGAAGCCGGCGAAGCCCAGCGCGCTCTCCGCGTCGCTCACCTTCGGCTGGCGGACCATGCTCAAGATCAAGCATGTGCCCGATCAGCTCTTCGATGTGACGGCCTTCCCGATCATGCTGGTGCTGATGTACACCTACCTCTTCGGAGGTGCGCTGGCCGGCTCCACCTCGGAGTACATCCAGTTCCTGCTGCCCGGCATCCTCACCATGAGCGTGGTGATGATCACGATGTACACGGGCATCGCGGTCAACACCGATATCACCAAGGGCGTCTTCGACCGCTTCCGCACGCTGCCGATCTGGCGGCCCGCGCCGATGGTGGGCTATCTCCTCGGCGATGTCGTGCGCTATGTCATAGCGTCCGCGGTGATGCTGACCGTCGGCATGATCATCGGATACCGGCCGGACGGCGGGCCGCTGGGCGTGGTGCTCGGGGTGGCGCTGCTGCTGGTCTTCGCCTTCGCCTTCTCCTGGGTCTGGACGATGTTCGGGCTGCTGCTGCGCAGCGAGAAGTCCGTGATGGGCGTCAGCATGATGGTGATCTTCCCGCTGACGTTCCTGAGCAATGTCTTCGTCGACCCGAAGACGATGCCCGGCTGGCTCCAGGCGTTCGTGAACAACAGCCCGGTGACCCATGTCGCCACCGGTGTGCGGGAGCTGATGGCCGGCGAGTGGCCGGCCGCCGATATCGCCTGGTCCCTGGGGTGGTCGGCGTTCTTCGTGATCGTCTTCGGTTTTCTGACGATGCGGCTCTACAACCGCAAGTGACCCCCGCGCACGGGGGACACGGGCAGGCGGCGGACGCTCTCCCGGCCGGGTTCTTCCCCACTCGGCCGGGAGAGCGTCCGCCGCCGTGGTCCCCGCCGCCCCCTCCCCGGTGGCCGGCCGGCGCGGACCGGACGTCCGGTGCGGCTGGTGCTGGTGCTGGTGCTGGTGCTGGTGCTGGTGCTGGTGCTGGTGCTGGTGCGGCCGGCGCGGGCCGGTCGTGCGGTTGCGTGCGGTGCGGCTGGTGGGGGCCCGTCCGGCCGGTGCGGTTGACCTTCTCCCCCGGGGAAGGGCCAGCATCGATTCCGCCGGGCCCGCCGCCCGGTGCGAGGGAGGAACCATGGACCGGCTCACCATCGGCGCGTTCGCCCGGGAGTCCCGGCTGTCGGCGAAGGCGCTGCGCCGCTACGACGACCTGGGGCTGCTGCCGCCGGCGCGCGTCGATCAGTTCACCGGCTACCGCTACTACAACCGCTCCCAGCTGGACCGGGCCCGGCTGGTGGCATGGCTGCGGCGGATCGGGATGCCGCTCGTCCGTATCCAGGAGGTCTGTGATCTCCACGGCACGGACCCGGCCGCCGCCGCGCAGGCGATCCGGGCCTACTGGGCCCGGGTGGAGGCGGAGACCTCCGCCCGCCGGGACCTGGCGCTCTTCCTCGCCGATCAGCTCGTTCAGCCATCGGGGAAGGACACCGTCACCATGACGTCTCTGGGAATCCGCTATGCCGCCCGCACCGACCGGGGGGCCGTGCGCCCCACCGATCAGGACGCCGCCCACGCCACCCCGGGCCTGCTCGCCGTCGCCGACGGGTTCGGCGGCGAGGGCGCCCTCGCCAGCGCCGCGGCGATCGACGCGCTCAGGAACATCGAAGGGCTGGAGGGGCCGGAAGGACCCGGCCCCGGTCCGGACGGCCCGAGCCGCCCGCTGCGGGCCGGGGATCTGCTCAACTCCCTGGAGGACGCCGTCCACCGGGCCAACGCCGCCGTGAGCGGACTCGCCGAATCCGGTACGACCCTGACCGCGCTGGTCCGGAGCGGCTCCCGGCTGGCGCTCGTCCATATCGGTGACAGCCGCGCCCAGTTGCTCCGCGACGGGGAGCTGTCCCGGATCACCCATGACCACACCGTGGTGCAGCGGATGATCGACGAGGGCTCGCTGACGGTGGAGGAGGCGGCCTCGCATCCGCAGCGCACCCTGCTGCTGAGGGCCCTGACCGGCGATGAGGAGACCGCCCGCCCCGATCTGCGGCTGCGCGAGGCCCGGGCCGGCGACCGGTATCTGCTCTGCTCGGACGGGCTGTTCAACGCCGTGCCGGAGGCGCTGATCCGGGAGGCGCTCACCACGGTCGCCGACCCCGAGGAGACCGTCACCGCCCTGATCGCCCTCGCCCACCGGGCCGGCGCGCCGGACAACATCGCCTGTGTGGTCGCCGATGTCGTCGCCCTGGAGGAGACGGCGGCGGTGGATTCCGGGGCGGCGAGGAAGCAGAAGGCCCTGGGCCCCGGGCCCGGCATCCGCTGACCGGGCCCTGACCCCGCTTCCGCGTTCACCGCCGGTGCCGGGGCGCCGTGGTCGGAAATCCACCGCCCGGCCCGGGGCGCCGTGGTCAGAGCCGCCACTCCACCGGCTTCGGCGGGCGGTAGGAGCAGTGCGCCCCGGTCGTCACCGACTCCCGCAGATGCGCGGCGAGGGGCGGGTGGAGCTTCGCGAGCTTCCGCAGGCTGTCGCGGATGCGCGCGGTGACCGTCTTACGGGCCCGCTCGGCCTCGTCCCCCAGCCGCCGCGTGCGCCCGCCGAGGCCGGCGGCCGTGCGCAACTCGTCCAGCAGCGCCGCCCGCTCACGGGTGAACTCCTCCGCCCTGCGGGTGTCGCCGAGGACGGCGGCCCGGTCGATCTCCTCGTCCAGCCGCTCCAGACGGAGCCGGTAGCGGAGCTTGGCCTCGTCGTCCAGCACCGGATCGCCGCCCAGGCCGCGAGCGGCGATCACCACCGCACCGGCCTCGGGGGCGAGCAGGGAGACGGCCGCGAGGTCGTCCCCCGGGTGCGCCAGGAGGGTGTGCAGGTCCCGCAGCCCCTTGGCGTCGGGCACATGGACGGAGAGCCCGTCGAAGGAGAGCTCCCAGACGGCTCCCTCCCGCCGGAACCGGGGCCGGGAGGTCTCCTTCTCCCGCCCGGGACCCTCCGCGCCGGGCGCCCCGCCGGACAGGGCCGCCTGCGGTGCTCCGGCCGCGCCCCCGTGACCCGTCCGGTCCAAGAACCCGCCCCCGTGGCCCGACCGGCCCGGGAACCCGCCCCCGTGACCGGCTCCGCCCCGGGACCCTCCCCCGGCATCCGGACGGGACCGCGCCGGCCCTTCGGCGCCGGCCGCCGGGGCGGGCAGCAGATGGGTGAGCCCCAGCTCCTCCGCGTCCCGCCGCACCCCCTCGGCGAGACCCCGGCCCCCGGCCGCCCCGGCCGCAGTGGCACGGGCCTCCGGGCCCAGCAGCTCCAGCAGCGCCGCCCGCGCCCGGACCGACCACGGCCGCGCCCGGAGCCGGTCCGCCGACTCGCGGGCCGCCGTCAGCTCCGCCACCGCGGCCTCCCGGTCGCCGCGCGCCGCATCCAGCAGCCCCAGCCAGAGGTCGACGGGACCGCTGATGTCGCACCCCCACAGCGACACCACCCACTGCCCCCGGTACGGCGCCAGCGCCGCCCTGGCCTCCTCGATCCTCGCCCTGTCGCCCGACACCGCCGCCGCCTGGGCCCGCATCCGCAGCGCCAGCGGCTGGAACGCCCGGGGCAGCGGCTCCCGCAGGGCCGCGATCCCGTCCGCGTGGAGCAGGGCGAGAGCGGTGTCGCCGGTCTCGGCCGCCGTCACCCCCGCCAGCAGCTCCGGATAGGGATGCGCCTCCTTCACCTGCTCCCGTGCCTCGGCGAACCGGCCCTGGAGCATCAGCTGCGCCCACCGCATATGGGAGGCCACATAGTGGTAGGGCGCCTGCCCGAGGCCGAGGTCCGTCACCTGGGAGAGCAGTTCGGTGCCCTCGTCGAACCGGCCGCTGAGGGTGGCGACCAGCGAGTTGTCGACGGATTTCGCCAGCTCGTGGCGGCGCAGCCCGGAGCGCTCGGCGAGCCTGCCGAAGGTGCGGAGCTGGTCACGGAAGCGCGGATCGCCCAGCTCCAGCAGGGTCACCCAGCGCATCGAGCCCGCGTGCAGCTCCAGGTCCGTGTTCCCGGAGCGGCGGGCGACAGTGATCACCTCTTCGGTGAGGGCGAGCCGCTCCTCGCTGGTGCCCAGCCCCCAGATGGTGTCGTGCCGTGCCCAGAGGGAGAACGCCAGCGCGTCGTCGTCGGCGCCGCTGCGGGCCAGGGCCGTGGTCCGCACCGCCAGGTCCTGGGCGATCCGTTCGGACGACAGATCTGTCGGGTCCTCCCCGGCGGACCCGATGAGCGCGCGGTGCGCGTCCCGCAGCAGGGTGCTGTTCCGGGTGTCCTCGTCGTGGGTGAGGCCGTACTGGTGGAGGGTGATCGCCACCCGGGCCAGCAGGGTGGGGTCGCGGAGCCCGTGGGCCAGCTCCACGGCGTGGTCGAAGGAGGCGCGGGCCTCCTCGGCGGCGTCCCGCTGCCAGAAGACACTGCCCAGTTCGAGGGAGATCAGCGCGATCCGGCGCCGGTCGTCCCCCGCCGTCTCCATCGCCCGCCGGTAGTGGCCCTCGGCCTCCTCGCTCGCCAGCCGGCCCGCGGCGTGCCGGGCCGCCGCCGTCAGCAGATCGACCCGCTGATCCCGCTCCACCTCCTCGCCGGCGAGATAGGCGTGTCCGGCGAGATCGGCGGAGTGGGTCTTCTCGCTGAGCGCCGGGGCGCCGTCCAGGGCGCGGACGACGGCGGCGTGCAGCCGGCGCCGCCGGGCCTCGTCCAGCTCGCCGTAGAGGGTCTCGCGGACGAGGTCGTGGGCGAAGGCGAACCGGCCGTCCGGCTCCACGGTGACCAGCCGGGCCGCCACCGCGCGCTCCATCAGCCGGTCCGCGTGGGGCACGGGCACGGCGGCCGTCGCCGCGAGCACCTGGCGGTGGAACGCGTGGCCCAGCACGGCCGCCGTCTCCAGCAGCCGGCTCACCTCATCCGGCAGCAGCGCCAGCCGCTGCCGCACCGCCTCGCGCACCCCCGGCGCGACGGTGGTCACCGGGCTGCCGCCGCGCCAGGCGCGGACGGTCTGCTCCACGAAGAAGGGGTTGCCGCCGGTGTGCCGGTGCACCTCGTCCACCAGGGCGGGTTCGGGCTCGACCCCGCCGGTGAGCGCCATCAGCGCCCCCACCTCGTCCCGCCCCAGGCCGGTGAGGGTGACGGTGGCGGCGGCCCGCGCCGCCAGCGGCAGGATCAGCTTCTGGAGAGGGTGGTCGGCGGCCTCCACCTCGACGTCCCGGTAGGTGCCGATCAGCAGCAGCCGCTCGAACCACGCGTGCTGGGCGGCGAATTCGAGGAGCCGGAGCGAGGCGGGGTCCGCCCAGTGGAGGTCCTCCAGGACGACGGCCACCGGCCGTCGCTGGGAGGCGGTGACCAGGGCCGTGGTCACCGCGTCGTACAGCGGGAAGCCCTCGGCCGCCTCGCGGACCGGGCCCGGGTCCTCGCCGAGCAGCATCCCGAGCCGCCCGCCGGCCGCGCGCTCCGCCTCGGCCCACTCCTCCTCGCCGATGCCGCGCCGCAGACCGCGCACCACCTGCACCCACGGCCAGTAGCCCGGGGCGCTGTCGGAATCCCAGCAGGAGCCGCCCAGCACCAGCGCCCCGCGCCGGCGCGCCTCGTCCGCCCCGTCGGTGACCAGCACGGTCTTGCCGATCCCGGCCTCGCCGGTGACGAGCACCAGACCGCCATGGCTCTCCGCCGCGCGGACTATCTCCGCCCGGAGGACACCCGCGGGGTGGTCACGACCGATGAGTACAGGGCTCATGCCCGAAACCTTAGGAGGCGGCACTGACAACGCGCACGGGAGAATGCGCGCGGTCCGTGCCGCCCCGGCCGGGACGGGCGAGGAAACGGCTGGTCGGAGCGGTCTCCCGGCCTCCACCGGCGGACCTCCGGCACCCGGGAGCCCCCGGCACCCGGGACCTCTCCCCGGCGCTCAGGCCCGCGGCGTTCAGGCCCGCGGCGTTCAGGCCCGCGGCGTTCAGGCCCCCGGCACCCGGGCCCTCGCGCTCAGCCCCTCGCGCTCAGCCCCCGACCAGGAGCCTCCCGACTGGGAGTCACCGCCCGGGAGTCCCCGACCGGAGCCCCCGCCCAGGAGCCCCCGGGTGCCCGGCAACTCCCGGGCACCCGGTTCCGGAGGATCACGGGAACGACAGCACCGGCACGTCGTCCACCGGCCCCCGCTCCGCCGCCTCCGCCGCCACCAGCCGCGCGAACTGCTCGCCCGCCCGGCGGATGCGCACCGGCAGGGTGTCGGTGAGCGCGTCGCCCGTGCCGCCCCAGTCCTCCGACGCCGCGTAGACCGCCGTCGGGGCGACGATCGCCCGCAGATAGGCGAAGAGCGGTCGCAGCGCGTGCTCCAGCACCAGCGAGTGCCGGGCCGTGCCACCGGTCGCGCCGATCAGCACCGGCTTCCCGGTCAGCGCCTCCGGCTCGATCAGGTCGAAGAAGAACTTGAAGAGCCCGCTGTACGAGGCGGTGAAGACCGGGGTGACCGCGATCAGCCCGTCGGCCTCCGTCACCGCCTCGATGGCCTCGCTCAGCTCCGGCGAAGGGAACCCGGTCACCAGGTGGTTGGCGATGGGCACCGCCAGCTCCCGCAGCTCGACGACGCGGACCTCGACGTCCGTGCCGTCCGCCGCGAGAGTGCTCCGTACCGACTCGGTGAGCCGGTCGGCCAGCAGACGGGTCGACGACGGCACGCTCAGACCGGCGGAGACGGCCACCAGTTTCCGTGCGGTCATCGGGACGCCCCCTCTGCGGTCGGTACGGTGTTCCGCTCGGCGGTCGGTACGGTGTTCCGCTCGGCGTTCGGCGCCGTGCGGGCGGCGGTGACCGCCGGGTGGAGCGGTGCGGACTCCGGCACTCCGGCCGGCCGGAGTGCGGCGAACTCCTTGCGCAGCACCGGGATGACCTCCTCGCCGAGGATGTCGAGCTGCTCCAGCACCGTCGTGAGCGGCAGACCCGCGTGATCCACCAGGAACAGCTGCCGCTGGTAGTCGCCCACCGCCTCGCGGAACCCGAGGGTCCGCTCGATGACCTGCTGCGGGGTGCCCACGGTCAGCGGGGTCTGCTGGGTGAAGTCCTCCAGCGAGGGCCCGTGTCCGTACACCGGCGCGTTGTCGAAGTAGGGACGGAACCGCCTGACCGCCTCCTGGGAGTTCCTGTGCATGAACACCTGGCCGCCGAGACCGACGATCGCCTGTTCGGGGGTGCCGTGGCCGTAGTGCGCGTACCGCTTCCGGTACAGCTCGACCATCTTCTTGGTGTGGGACATGGGCCAGAAGATGTTGTTGTGGAAAAAGCCGTCACCGTAGTACGCGGCCTGCTCCGCGATCTCCGGGGAGCGGATCGAGCCGTGCCAGACGAACGGCGGTACGCCGTCCAGCGGGCGCGGCGTCGCGGTGAAGGACTGGAGCGGCGTGCGGAACTTGCCCTCCCAGTCCACCACGTCCTCCCGCCACAGCTTGTGGAGCAGGGCGTAGTTCTCGATCGCCAGCGGTATGCCCTGACGGATGTCCTGGCCGAACCACGGATAGACCGGCCCGGTGTTGCCCCGGCCCATCATCAGGTCCACCCGTCCGTCCGCCAGGTGCTGGAGGTAGGCGTAGTCCTCGGCGATCTTCACCGGGTCATTGGTGGTGATGAGGGTGGTGGAGGTGGACAGGATCAGGTTCTCGGTGCGGGCGGCGATGTGCCCGAGGAGGGTCGTGGGGGACGAGGGCACGAACGGCGGGTTGTGGTGCTCCCCGGTCGCGAAGACGTCCAGGCCGACCTCCTCCGCCTTGCGCGCGATGGCGACCGTCGCCTTGATCCGCTCGTGCTCGCTCGGCGTGCGCCCGTTGGTCGGGTCGGTGGTGACGTCGCCGACGGTGAAGATGCCGAACTGCATGAGGCTCACCTCTCGATGTCAGATTGGTTGAATGTTGAACCAAACCCTACAACGGGAGACCTCTTCTGGCTATTCCTCTGGCTGTTCCACACCCCGTCCGCGCTGGTCGGAGCAGCACCCCGGCCTCACAGCCCGGCGCCGCCGCCCCCGATCCGGGCGCCGCCGGGCCGCCGGAAGCCGCTCCCCGGGCCGGGGCCGGGCGGGCGGTGGCGGGCCCGGCCGGGGCGGCCACCACGGGACAGGGGTCAGGGCCCGGCGGCGCCGGGGAAGAGCCGGCGGAAGGCATCGGCGGAGTCCGAGCCCGACCGCCCGAAGGGGGCGTCGAAGTCCCAGACCAGGAAGAGCAGGAACGCGATCAGCGCACTGAACAGCCCGGCGAGCAGCAGCTCGCGGAAGCTGCGCCCCATGCGCATGGTGAAGATCAGGCCCACGGTCACCAGGGCCCCGATGAACAGCCCGAACCACACCACCGCCGGCAGGGTCGACCCCGCGCTCTCGGCGCGGGCGTTGCGGGCGTCGTCGACGACGGCGAGCTGATCGAGGACGGGCTGATAGGCATGGGCCTCCAGCTCGTTCGCGGGCGCGCGCCGGGAGAAGTCCTTCCGCAGCTCCTGGATCAGCCGCGTGCCCCGCTCGGGCAGCTCCCGGCCGTCCACCATCCTCGGCCACTCCTTCTCCACGACATGGGACACATAGGTGTCGATGTCCTGGCGGAGCCGCTCCCGCACCGCGGGCGGGTAGACCTCGGCGCGCTGGGTGACCTCGTGGAGGGCCTGGGCCTCCCGCCGCACATCGTCCTGCGCGGCGCTGCGCGCCTCCCACACGCCCGCGATGGCGAGGCCGAGGACGATGGCGTAGACCACGCCGACCATCATCGTCATGTACTCCAGGACATCGGGGATCTCGACCTCGCGGGCCTCCCTCTCGGAGTCGTCGTCCCCGTCCCCCGCAGGGTCCGCCGCGCGTCTGCGCTGGCTGAGGAGGACGACGGTGAGTACGACGGCGCATGCGGCGGCCATCACGATGGCCAGGACCAGCCATTCGGACATGGTGATCTCCGTGTCTGCTCTGTACGGCTCGGATCGTGCGTGTGTACGCGTGCTCGGGTGACGGGCGGTACGGAGGGCCGTGCTCAGCCGCGCCGGCGCCGGGGGCGCAGGAGGGCGGCGGCGAGGACGGCCGGGACCGTGGTGACCAGGACCAGGACGACCAGGGGGAACCCCTCGGTCTCGGGTCCGGCTACCGGAGCGCGGTTCCGTGCGGGTTCGACCCGCTGGGGCGCCGGTGCCGTGGGCGCCGGGGCGGGTGCCGGGCCGGCGGAGGGCGCGGTGGTGGCCCGGGACGCCCTGGTGGTGCTCGGTGCCGGGGACGGCGGGACGGCGGCCGGGGTCTGCGCGGCCTGCTCGGGCACCGCCGGGGACACCGACACCTCGGGGGCGGGCGCGGGGGAGGTGGCCGGGGCGGAGGGCGATGGCGAGGCCGACGTGGGTGTGGGTGTGGGTGTGGGCGTCGGAGTCGGGGTTGGTGTGGCTGTGGGCGTGGGAGTCGGTGTGGGCGTCGGCGTCGGCGTTGGTGTCGGTGTCGGTGTCGGGGTTGGAGTCGGCGTGGGCGTGGGAGTGGGTGTCGGAGTCGGGGTCGGGGTCGGGCAGGGGGGCGGGGTGGTCGGGGGCGGACAGTGCCGCAGCACCTGGACCGACACGGACACGTCCACGGACACCGGCCGCGGCCCCTGGACGGCGACGGAGGCCGAGGCGCACACCGTCCCGGGCACCGACACATACGTCGACACCGTGAAGGGGAACGGTTCCGCGGGACGGCCGCCGGTCCGTGCCTCTCCACCGCCGCCCGGCACGGGCGCCGACACCGCCGGACGGACCGGTCTCTCCGGGACCCCCGCCGAGGGGGCGGACCACCCCACTCCGTGCGACCCCAGGACCGCCGCGACTCCCAGTGCGCTCAGCTGCTCAAATCCCGCCACATTCGCACGGTAGGACGCAGGCGGCGCACGGAGGTCAACTATCACCCGAAGAGGTGAATAAGACGCTTGTCTGATTCCATGACTCCGGAGTGGGGAGGTAAAGGCGTTGGCCTGCGACGACGCCAACTCGCCCCCGGCACGCGCCCGTCGGTACCGCCCCGGTCGGTTCGTTCGGAATGTGACCGGAAATCTCCGGGATGATCAGCAGCCCGCAGCCCGCAGCCCGCAGCCCGCAGCCCGCAGCCCGCAGCCCGCAGCCGCGCCGAGCGAGGCGGGACGCGCGCCTCGGGGACGGCTCAGACGTAGACGACCCGGACGACCGACACCGTCAGAACGGTGGCGCTCACGTAGTAGCGCACCACCACCCCCGCCACCGTCGCCTCCCGGCGGTCGTGGTCCCCCTTGATGGGCGTCGAGCCGTGTCCGTACGGGGCCGCCGCGAGATGGTGCATCGCCGCGTCGAAGCGGGCCCTCAGGGCGGTGCCCATGGCGTGGCGCGAGTGGTCGGCCGGTGGTGCGTACTGGATGCGGCAGCGGTTCACGCCACCCCCGGCCCGGCGGTGTCGGCCGGGACGGCGCCGATGTTCTCGCCACGGGCGAGCCGGTCGAACAGCTCGGTGTCCTCCGCGTCGGCGGGGGTGACCGCCAGCGCCCAGCGGACCAGGGCCGAGGGCAGATCGGCGACGGGCAGATGCTCGATCTCCCGCTCGAAGTCCGCCGCGCGGTCCGCGCTCATGACGGCGCGGATCGCGGCACGGATCGCGGCGATCGTGCCCGGGAGTTCGACCAGTTCGCCACCGATGCTCGTCTTGAGCGTGGCGTCCATGGCTGCCTCCCGTTGTCGTCCGTCCACGGTAAGCCGCGCACCGGGACGGAGTACACCGGGGTGCGGCGATCCAGGGGCCGTGAGACGGTCGCCGAGTGATCGAATCCCTGCTCTCGGCCTTCCCGTTCCCCTTGGTCGCGGCCTTCTCGGCCGTCGCGCTGCTGCTCGTCGCCACCTCCGCGCTGCGTCTGTCCAGCGCGGGGCGGACCGACCCCTCCGACGAGGCGCGCTCCCTCACCCTCGCGCTCTACGGCTGCCTGGTCGCGCTGCTGACGCTCGGCCTCTTCGTGACCCTCCTTTAGAGGGCGCGGGAGATGGGCCGTTCAGAGCCAGCCGTTGCGGCGGAAACTGCGGTGGATCGCCACGCAGGCCGTCACCATGACGCCGATGACCAGCGGATATCCATAGGTCCAGCGCAGCTCCGGCATATGGTCGAAGTTCATTCCGTAGACACCGCAGACCATGGTCGGCACGGCGACGATCGCGGCCCACGCCGTGATCTTCCGCATGTCCTCGTTCTGGGCGACGGTCACCTGTGCCAGATGGGCCTGGAGGATCGAGTCCAGGAGGGATTGGTACCCGCCTATCTGCTCACTCAGCCGGGCGAGATGGTCGACCACATCGCGGAAGTACGGCTGGATGTCGGGACCGACCGGCGGCTGGGGCGCGGTGGCCAGTGACCACATCGGCCGCTCCAGGGGCGCCACGGCCCGTTTCAGCTCCAGCAACTCCCGCTTGAGCAGATAGATCCGGCCCGCGTCCGCCTGGCGCGCGTGCTCGCTGAAGACCGCGCTCTCCACATCGTCCACATCGTGGCGGACGGCGTCGGCGACGGCGAGATAGTCGTCCACGACCTGGTCGGCGATGGCGTGCAGCACGGCGGCCGGGCCCTTGGCGAGCTGGTCCGGGTCGTCCTCCAGGGCTTCGCGCAGCGGCCCGAGCGAGCCGTGCCGGCCGTGCCGGATGGTGATCACGAAGTCGGCCCCGGTGAAGATCATCAGCTCGCTGGTGTCCACCACCTCGCTCTCCGGGGTGAACTGCTGGTACTCGTGTCCGACATAGCGGCAGGTCTTGAGGACGGTGAACAGGACCCCGCCCCTGCCCTGCCCGTACCGCTGCACCTTCGGGCGCTGGTGCGCCTGCACGGCGTCCTCGACCGCCAGCGGGTGCAGTCCGAACAGCTCGGCGAAGACGGCGAACTGGAGCTCGGTCGGCTCGTGGAGGCCGATCCACACGAACCCCCTGCCGCGCCCCCGCACTCGGCGCAGGGCGTCCTCCGCGCTGTCGCCGCAGGGCTGCCGCACCCCGTCCTCGTACACCACGCAGTTGACGACCGTGCTGCCGAGCGGGGAGCGGGCCGGGTGGCTGAGATCGACGGTGGGGCGGTGGGCGCGGCGCATCACTCGGCGCAGCTTGTGGATCATCGGCACGGGCGGCTCCTTCGGCGGACCGTGCGTCAGTGTGACACCGCCGGGGCGCGGACGGTGGTCTTCCGGGGCCGGACATCCACCCGCCGCCGGCCTGGCGCGGCCGGTGCGCGGGGCGGTGCGGGGCCGGTCCGGGGCCGGTCCGCGGCTGTGCGCGGCCGTGCGCGGCTCAGCGGTCGTCGAGGAGGTACCGCTCGAACTCCGCCCGCCGGTCGATCACATGGGCCGCGTCCGCCAGATACTGGCGATCGTGCCCCTCGGCGATGTGCCGGGCGAAGGCCGCGTTCCCCTCCGCCGCCCGCGCGCGCGTGAACTCCACCAGGGCGCGCAGCCGTTCGGCGACGGTGTCCACCAGACGGTGCCGTCCCGCGCCGTCGAGCCCGTAGCGGTCGCAGAAGAGCCGGGCCCGGAGCGCCTGCTCCCGCGCCGTGCCGAAGCCGTCCGGGTTGCCGGGCGCGGTGAGCGGGGCCCAGCGGTGGACGGCGTACGCGATGTCCCACAGCCGGGGGCCGGGGTGGGCGGCGTCGAAGTCGATGATCCCGGTGACCCGGGTGCCGTCCAGCACACAGTTGTGGGGCGCGTAGTCGCCGTGGCAGATGACCTCGACGGGCGCGCGGGCGGGCAGCATCCACCCCGTGGCGTGGTCGCGCCGGGCGTAGCCGACCGTGCTGTCGTGGTACGCGCGCAGCAGCCGAGCCGCACTCTCCAGCGCCGCCCGGGAGGCGGCGGCGGGGGTCGGCGGATAGTCGCTGACCTCGCCCGGCAGAAAGTCCAGGATCTCGTACCCGTCGCCGGTCACCTCGTGGACGGCGGGCGCCGCGGTGAAGCCCTGCTCCCGGATGTGCCGGAGCAGACCGTGGACGAGCGGGGACCACGGGCCGGTGGGCCGGCGCACCCGCGCACCGATCCGCAGGACCTCGTTGACCCCGCCGGACAGGACTTCGCGATCGTCCATCCCCACCCCTTTGCTGTTCGCTGTTGGTAAACCTCCCCATCATCACCCGTTCAGATGCTTTCGCTCCAGGAGTTGGGAGATGATAAAGCCGATCACCGCGCAGATGACGATCAGTGGCATCTGGCTGTGGGCGTCCTGGCCCATCAGCAGGACGGTGAGGACCGAGCTGGTGACCGGAAGACGGGTCACCACCGCCGCTGCCGTGGCCATCCCGAGTGCGAGGGCGGGGGCGGCGCCGAGCCCCGGCAGCCCCGCGCACGCCACTCCGGCCGCCGCGCCCAGCAGCACCGCGGGGAAGATCGGACCGCCGCGCAGCGAGCCCAGACAGATCCCCCAGGCGAGACCTTTGCAGATCACCAGCGCGATCAGCGCGGCGACCGGCCAGGCGTGCGGATCGGCCGCGAGCGTGCCCAGCGTCGCCTGCCCGGAGAGCGCGGCCTCGGCCGGGGAGCGCCCGGTGATCAGGGCGTACGCGGCGATGGCGACGCCGACGGCGCAGGCGGCGGCGACCGTGCGGAGGGCTCTGCCGCCGCGCTCCGCCCAGCCGGCGGTCAGATGGCCGAGCCGGTGGGCGGTGCTCACGACCACGGCGATCAGTACGGCGGCGGGGACACCCCACAGGAAGTCGCCCGCGTCGGGGTTGACGTTCGGGGGTACGGAAGGGAGTTCGAGGGCGCCGATGGACAGGCCCGTCCACTCGCCGAAGCCGGTGAAGACCAGCGCGCCGACACCGCTGGCCAGCAGGCAGGGCAGCAGCAACAGGGCGAGCCGCGGCCCGGCGAGCCCGGCGGCCTCCACGATCATCACGGCGGCGACCAGCGGGCCGCCGAGGATGGTGGAGATGGCGGTGGTCGACCCCGTGGTGCCGAGGACCATGGCCGCCCGGGGGTCGGCGGCGCGCCGCGCGGGGCGCACGGCGAGCAGGGCCAGCCCGCTGCCGAGCGCCATCAGCGGTGCCTCGGGCCCGAGGACCACCCCCAGCGGGAGGGTCGCGAGCGCCGCGAACACCACCCCGGGCAGCGCGCTCGGCCCCAGCGGGGGGCCGCCGAGCCCCTGTACGGGCACATGCCCGCCGCCGCCCGGGAGCCGGGTGACGACCGGGGCGAGCAGCAGCCCGGCCAGCAGCAGCGCGGGGAGGGGCCACCACCAGGGGGGCTGGTCGTAGCCGGCGGCGCGGGGGAGGGAGTGCCAGACGCCGTGCTGGAAGGTGTGCTGGAGGCTGACGAAGAAGAAGCAGGCGAGGGCGATGGGGATGCCGAGGAGGGCGGAGAGCAGGAGGAGACGGGCGTAGCCGCGGCTGCGGAGGGTGTCGCTGAGGGAGGTCTCCGCCGGGGCGGTGGGGGTGCCGGCGGTGCCGGCGGCCTTCGTGGTCCGGGTGTCCGGCGGGCCTGTCGCGCCGGGCGCGCCCGGTGTGTCCGGTGTGTTTGGTGTGTTTGGACTGTTCGGTGTGTTCGGTCCGCTTGGCTCCGCTCCGTCGTCCGTGGCGCTCATACGGGACCCCGTGGCGGGGTCGTTCCGCGGGCACCCGGTGTACGCATGCCTTCATGCAAGGTGAGCGGCGGCCGGAGTGCGCGGGGGCGGGCCCGAACGGGTGAGCCGGGCGGGGCGGGCCCGCCCGGATGCCACCCGTATGCCGCCCGTGGCTCGCCGCCCGGGCCCGTCCCGCTTTGGCTGGACGCATGGCGATGGCGTCGGACGCACCGAACGGGCCGCACGGGCCACACCGGCCACAGGGTTCGCACGGGCCGAACGGACCGAACGGGCCGCGAGGTCCGGCGGACGCGTCGGGCCCCGGAGCCGGAGGCCCGCACAACGGGGGCGGCGGGGACGAGTTGGACGGGCTCCGGGCGCGGGTCGCCGCGCTGGAGAGCCGGACGGCGCCGGACCGGCGGCACCACCGGGTGCGCTCCTTCCTCTCGGCCCTGCTGATCGTCATCGGCTGTGTGCTGGCGCCGCTGAGCGCGGTCGCCGTCTGGACCGCCGAGGAGGTCGGCGACACCGACCGCTATGTCGCCACGGTCGCCCCGCTCGCCTCGGACCCCGATGTCCGCGCGGCGGCGGCGGACCGGGCCACCGACGCCGTCATGGACCACATCGACCTCACCTCCCTCCTGGAGGGAGTGGCCCCGGCGGACCGGCCGCGCCTGGCCAAGGCGCTGGGGCGGGCGGGGGACGCGCTGGAGAGCGCGCTGAGGAGCTTCGTCCACGACAAGGCGGAGGCGGTGGTGTCGTCCGACACCTTCCGGCGTCTGTGGACCGAGGCCAACCGCAGGGCGCACGACACCGTGGACAAGGCGCTGACCGGCAGCGGCGGGGGTGCGGTCAGGCTGACCGACAACGCGGTGGAGATCGATCTCGGGCCGGTCGTCGACCAGGTGAAGCAGCGTCTGGTGGCGGACGGACTCACGGTCGCCGGGAAGATCCCCGAGGTCCACACCTCGTTCGTGGTCGCGCGCTCCGACGACATCGGCGAACTCAGGACGGGCTTCCGGCTGCTCCAGCTCGCCGGCGTCTGGCTCCCCGTACTGGCCCTGCTGCTCCTCGTCGCGGGCGTACTCCTCGCGGTCCGCCGCCGCCGTGCCGTGGTGGCCGCCGCGCTCGGTGCCGCCTTCGCCACCGCGCTGCTGGGACTGGCCCTGACGGCCTTCCGGGGGATCTATCTCGACCGCCTCCCGTCCGGTGTCTCGCAGCCGGCCGCCGAGGCGGTCTACGACACATTCGTCCGCTTTCTGCGGGCCACGGTACGGATGGTGGTCACCCTCGGTGTGGTGCTGGCCCTCGCGGCCTGGCTCACGGGCCCCGGCCGGCACGCCGTGCGGGTACGCGGACTGTGGCGCTCCGGAATCGTCGCCGTACGGGGTGTGGCCGACCGCGCGGGTCTGCGCACCGGCCCCGTGGGGCCGTGGCTGCGGCGGTGGCGGCGCTGGGTGGTGTGGGTGCTGGTGGCGGGCGCGGTCCTCGCGTATCTGCTGTGGAGCCACCCCACGGGGTGGGTGGTGGTGGGGCTGGCGCTGGCGCTGGTCATCGCGGTGGCGGTGGTGGACTTCCTGGCGGCGGAGGGCGGTGTATCCGGTGAATCCCCGGATACACCGGATACACCGGATTCTGTGCGATCCGCGGAATCCGGGAATTCACCCGAACGGCCGTATCCGGATGGCGGCGGGAGGGGCGCGGACTGACGCTCGAATCCATGTCCCGTCCGCGTTGGGCGCACGGGTCAAGGAAGGGAGGTCCCATGAGCCACGCATCACAGCAGCCGGCCGGGACTCCGCCACCGAAGGCCTCGCGGGGCCCGGAGACGGGCCACAACAGCGGCTGGGCGGTGGGAGGGGTCGTCTTCGCGGGAATCCTGTTGCTCTGCAACGGGGTGCTCGCGATCCTCCAGGGCATCGCGGCGATCGGCACGGACGATGTCTACGGCCGGGTGGGCGAGTACGTCTACCGGATCAACCTCACCGGGTGGGGCTGGATTCACCTCATTCTCGGGGTGTGTCTGGTGGTCGTCGGCTACGGGATCTTGAAGAACATGGCCTGGGGCCGGTACGCGGGCATCTTCTTCGCGTCGATCAGCCTGATCGCGCAGTTCCTGTTCCTGCCGTATCTGCCCATCTGGTCGGTGATCATGATCGCGATCGATGTGTTCATCATCTGGGCGCTCTCGGCCTACCACCCGGAGGGGCAGGGCCGCAGCGACCTGATCTGACCGCCGGCTCCACACCGACACCGACCCGGGCCCGTGCGGCCCGGGTCGGTGTCAGTGCCCCGGGTCGGCGTCGTGGGTATGACTGATCACGGGGACGGGATCGTCGTCCGCCCGGCCGTACGGGCCGATGCCGGTGGCCTGGTCGCGTGCGGTGCCGCGCTCTTCGCGGAGGACGCGGGCACGAGGGACCCGAGCGGGAATGCGCGGTGGCCGGCGGAGCATGCGCTGACGCTGCGGGCGGAGCTGTGAGCGGACGGGGCTGTCCGGCGCCTTCACGAAGCACCCGGGCACACGGGTGCCCCGGGGCACGGGATGCCCGGATGGAAGCGCTGGGGGCAGCACACCACGGAGAGGGAGACGAGGTGCTGGGTCCGGGTGTAGTGGACCCAGACGACATCGGTGCCGCGCGGGAGGGCGTCCCGGGCGTGGGCGAGCTTGATGTCGACCCCGGGGTAGCGCCCGTGGGGCGGGTGCGCGGCGTGGATCTCCGCCAGCCAGGCGAGGGCCTGCGAAAGTGCGGACCAGGTGCGGTCGGGGGTGGTCTGGCCGGTGCGCAGAAGCCAGTGACCGGTCTGCATCGGGGGCAGGGGAGAGGCGATGAAGGCACGGGTGTGCGGGTCTTCGGGGTGGCTGCCGGGGCGCCGCAGGGCCTCCTGCGCGTAGGTGTCCCGGGAGCCGGTCCAGGGGCCGTATCCGTGCCAGTGGCCTGACCAGTTCAACGCTCAGCCTTTCCGGGGGTGGGGCAGGGCCGTGCCCTCGCAAGGGATGCGGCCCTGCCGGGGCAAAGGTCAGGCCCCGAGGGTGAGCCCTTGGCGCTTGGCCCAGCCGAGGGCGAAGGTGTCGAGTTCGTCGGCGGTGAAGCGCAGTTCGTGGCCGGCGCCCTCGGGCTTGCTGTCGCGGACGGCGAACCCGGCGGCGAATCCGGGGATCGTGGCGATCTCGACGCAGGTCTCGTGCTCGCCGCCGAGGTTGCCGCCGCAGAAGTTCTCGAACCGGGTCTCTTCGACGGGAACGCTGTAGATGCCGTGCATGGGGGTGTCCCTCCAGGTGCGTGGAGACGCTGTCTCCGTGTGGTGGTGCGGGTGAGCCCGCCCCGGCCGTCGGAAAGCGGGGAGCGAGGGCCGGGACGGGGGCTGTGTGTCCGGAGCCCCGGCCTCAGGAGGCGGGAGCGCGGAGGCTGTTCCCGGCGGTGAAGTGCTGCCAGATCATGTGTTCCAGCTCGGCGACGCAGGGGGCGCAGCCGTATATGGGGGCGTGCAGGCCCTCGGTCGTGGCGGGCCCGATCCAGAGCACCGGGATGCCGGTGCGGCGGCAGTAGAGCCAGCACATGCCCCGCACCCAAGCGCGCCCGCTGTTCGCCATGGCGGCGGTCATGGGGAGACCCCCCGTTCGGGGGTGCTGAAGGTGCAGGTGATGACCTTGCCGGTGGCGGTGAGGGTGGTCTCCCAGTGGTCGGTGAGCGCGTCGACGAGAAGCAGCCCGCGTCCTGCCTCGGCGATACCTGAAGGCCGCCTCAAGGCCGGCGTGGCCGTGACGGTGTCAGTGACGCTCACCACCAGTAGCTGATCGGCGAGTTGGACATGCAGCTCGCAGATCCCCTCCGCATGCTCTTGGACGTTGGCCAGCAGCTCGCTGACGACCAGGGTCACGTCATCGGACAGAGCTGCGAGGTTCCACTGCAGAAGCCTCTGTATGACGGTATGGCGAATTCCGCTGATCTCCGCGGGCTCCACGGCCAGACAGAGGTTCAGGCTGCGGACCAATTGGGCTTCTGAGGCGGACGCCATGGCTCCTCCGCTGGCCAAGCCGCTTCTGGCTTGGCACAGGTGGGGTCTCGTGGTCACAGAATTGTGGACTGGCAGAGCCGAGTCGCATGCAGGCGATCTTTGCAACGAGCTCGGTTCAGATCCACCGTCAGAACGTCCGCATATCTGCGCAGTTGATGCGGCAGTTTGGGCAGAGTGGCGTCACAGTTGAGTCATACTCTGCGAATCACCGCCCGGCGGCCCCCTTCGGGCCGATGTGGCCCTAGGGTCGTTACATCGTGCCTGAACACTGGACAGGGGGAACGATGGCCACTCTTCTCCGGGTCTTGATTGACCAGCAGGGCTGGAACAACTACCGCTCCTTCGCTCACCAGTTTCGTCTGGCTGCCCGCAGCCTGGCTCAAGAGAGTGGTGAAGGCGCTCTGGCCACGCTCACGCTCTCGGAGAGCACATTTGAGCGCTGGTACTTCGGGAAGGTGACTCCGCAGAATGATGCGCGAAGGGTTTTGGCGCACCTTTTTGAGCGGCCCTCTGCGCAACTCCTCTCCGATGCTCCATCGCCCTCCGCTGGCCCCTCTGGGTTCAGTGGATACTTCGAATTCGGTGCATCGATCAATGATTCCTGCGCTGGTCGAGGTGAGGACGTTGGCCGACTGGGAAGGCAGGTAGTGATGGTCGCACGGCGTGCCATGGATTTTGCTATGGGGGCAGAGCACGGCGAGGTCGGGCAAGAGACGTTGGATCACCTGTGGAGTGAGGTGCGCCGCCTTGCTTCCATCCATCTCAGAGTTCCTGTGGGGGCCGTCCTGGATGACCTCGCCTATATCCAGAACTCGACTTTTCGTCTTCTGGAGAGCGGGCGGGTCAGACCATCACAGGTCCGAGACCTCTACTTGCTCGCCTCATTCCAGTCCGCGATGCTGGCAAAAGCTGGTCACGATCTCGCCGATCCCCAGTCGGCGATGATGCAGGCCCGGGCCGCAGCGGTATGCGCGGATCAAGCCGAACATCAGACGATGAGGGCCTGGGTTCGAGGTCTTCAGGCCGCGATCTCGTACTGGGACGAGCGTCCCTATGACGCATTGCACTATGCCCAGTTGGGTGCATCGGTCGGCGAGGGCCTCCGCGGCACTCTTATGGTGTGGCTTGCCTCCCAGGAGGCGCGTGCCGCAGCTCTTCTGGGGGATGCTGAGACCGTCCACAGGGCCAACCGTCGAGCACAGGATTTGCGCGCCAGTACATCTCTGGATGATCTGGATTCGCTTGGGGGAACATTTTACTTTCCTCAGGCAAGGCAGGACTACTTCAGCGTAGAGGCGAGCGTGCTACTCGGGGACGGTGGAACAGGTGCCGTGCGACGTGCAGAGGCTGCGGTGCAAGGTCTGGCGGAAGCCAGCGAGGGCTACTCGGGATTTGGGGCCGCAGCAGGATCGCAGTGTGCTCTGACCCTCGCTCGACTCCAGGTGGGTGATCTGGAAGGGGCGGCTGAGGCGATTCGCCCGGTGCTCGATCTTCCCACCAGTCACAGGATTGCCGGCGTCGTCGGTTCGGTGAAGCGGGTGCAGGACTCACTCAGGCGCGGGCTGTGCCGTGATGCAGTTGCCGCAAGGGAGTTGCGTGAGGAAATCGCGGAGTTCGGGAGCCATGCCGCTCTGGGGCCAGAACATTAAGGAAATCAGGAGGTGACGGTCATGTATCCCATTGCGTCGGAAGGACGCCGTGTCGCACTCCGTGAACTGTCCGCAGATGATCTGGGCGATCTGCAGATGATCTATGGGAGTGCGGCAACGACGGAGCATCTGAGTTTCACCGTCCGCTCACGGCAGGAAGTGGAGGGCATTCTTGAGGCCTCCATCGCTTCGGCAGCTGCTGCCCCACGGCAGGAGTATGTGCTGGGTGTGGTTGAGCATGGGAGTGAAGCCCTTATTGGAGTTGCTCGTCTTGCGCTTGATCCGCATCAGCAGCGTGCAGCCACCATTGGTGGCGCGCTTCGTGAGGATGCATGGGGTGCAGGGCGAGGCAGGGAGATGGGCGGTTTGCTATTGACGCTCGCCTTCGATGGGCTGGATCTTCATCGGGTCTGGGCTGCGCGATCTCCGCGAAACTCCATGGCGCGGAGCACGCTCCTGGCCATGGGCTTTACGGAAGAGGGAAGGATTCGCGGGCACGTAAATGTGCGTGGACAGTGGCGTGACTCGATCGTCTACGGGATTCTGCGTGAAGAGTGGGACCGTCATCTGGAAGGACGCGAAGGGGAGCAGAGGGTGCAGCAGTCAGAGGGCGCGCGGCTTTTTCGTGAAGCATGGATCGCCGGTGTGCACCGGCACTTCCCCGGGGAGCCGAAACCCGGGTACGTGACCCCCTGGGAGGACACACCGGAGTGGGAGCGCGAGGCCGCCGGTGCCGTGTACGAGCAGGTGCGGCAGTTCGTCGAGGTCAGCGGTGGGCACGCGGGGAGGCTGTCGCGGGAGCAGAAGGGACGGTTTGTCGCGACCTGCTGGATCGCGCAGATGTACCGGCACTTCGAGGACCCGAAGCCGGGGTACGTCGCGGACTGGCCGGAGCTTCCCGACTGGCAGCGGGAGACCGACTCGGACATCTTCGAGGCGATCGAGCGGAGCTAGCGGCACGGGCCCCCGGGGGTACCCCGGGGCGCGGCGCGGGACGCTGCTCGTGCTGCCCGGGGGTCCCGGCGGGTCGGGGGTGCAGCGGCTGGGGCAGAGGGGGCCGCCCTGCGACAGGAGTTGGGCGGGGCGTACGACATCGTGAGCCTGGACCCGAGGCGTCGGGAGGAGCACCACGGCCCGGTGCGGGCTCCCCGGCGAGGTCCGGGACCTGCTCGCGCCGCGGCCCTTCCCCGGCGCGGACGGGGACATCTCCGAGAACGCCGCACGGGCCCGGCGCACCGCCGAGGCATGTCCGCGCGACGGCGGCGACGAACTGCTCAGCTTCACCTCCGCCAACGAGGTCCGGGACATCGAGCGGTTCCGGCGGGCCCTCGGGGCGGAGAAGCTCTCGGCCCGGGGGAACTCCTGCGGCTCGTACATCGGCGCCCTGTACGCGCAGAAGCACCCGCACCGCACCGACCGCTGGGTCCTGGACAGCTCCGGGGACCCCGACCCGCGCCGGGTGGAACGGGGCCGGCCGGCGAACTTCGCCCCCGGCGCCGAGGACCGCTTCCCGGACTTCGCCCGCTGGGCCGCCGACCCGGCGCGCGACCGGGAGGGGCTCGGGCTCGCCGGCCGTCCGGAGGACGTACGCGGCCTGGTGCTCGGCCTCGCCTCCGGGCTGGACCGGACACAGCGGGAGACCACGACCCCGGGGAAGCCGCTCAGCGGCAACCGGCTGCTGCTGGCCGTGCAGGACGGGCTCTTCAACGACCGCGCCTTGCCCTAGCTCGCGCGGCTGATCCGGGACGCCCGGGACCCGGCGGCCACCCCGGTGCCGCCCGCCGCGCTCGCCGGCGAGTCGACACAGGAACAGGCGGCCGTCCTCATCGGCGTCATCTGCAATGACGTCCGCCGGCCGGCCTCGGTCGAGGCGCACCAGCGGAAGGTCGACGCCGACCGGGCGCGCCATCCCCTCACGCGCGGGATGCCCGTCAACATCACGCCCTGCTCCTTGGGCCCGGATCGTCACCGCCGGCCAGGGCGGGCACGGGGTCTGTCTGAATCTGGGCAACGCCTGCGCCGACCGTGCGGTCACCGGCTTCCTGACCACGGGCGAGCGGCCCGCCCGCGACACCCACTGCGCCGGCTGACCCGCACCGGCGGCGACGACCCGCTCAGGACGGCTTCCTCAGCAGCTCCACCAGGCTGGAGAAGCTGTCCTCGGCGTGCCCGGCCGCCATCCCCCGCCGGAACACCTCCAGCAGGGTGCCCGTCAGGGCGTTGTCCACCCCGGCGTCCGCCAGTGTGTCCAGGACGTGCTCCACACTCGCCGCGCCCATCGCCAGCCGGTCCACGTCCCCGGCGTGGTTCCCCGCGTCGACCCGCTCCGCGTAGAAGCGGAGGAAGGCGGGCATCCCGCCCATGGTGTCCTCGGCGTGCGGCAGGACATCCGCCGCCGTCAGCCCGTTCGCGCCGGCCAGTGCGATGGCCTGCCAGTAGCTCAGCATCGAGGTCCAGAACATCACCATCCCGATCTGGTACATCAGCGCCGCGAGTCCGGGGTCCTCGCCCCGGTGGTCCGCGCGGGTCAGCGACTCCAGGGCGGGACGGTGGCGTTCGAAGGCGTCGCGCGGGCCGCTGTAGAAGGTGGTCGAATCGGGCCGGCCGATCCCGGACGGCGGGGAGTTGACGCCGCCCGCGATCATCACGGCGCCGTGCCCGGCGATCCACCGGGCCCCCGCCCGGGTCTTCTCCGGGGTGTCGGAGCTGAGGTTGACCACCGTCCGTCCGGCCAGCGCCCCGGCCGCCGGCTCCAGGAGTCCGTACATGGCGTCGTAGTCGGTGAGGCTCAGGATCACCAGCTCGTTCGCGGCGAGCGCGTCCGCCACGCTCGCCGCGCGGACCGCGCCGCGCTCGACCAGCTCGTCCGCCCGCGAGGCGGTGCGGTTCCAGAGGGTGACCTCATGGCCCCGGTCGAGCAGCACGGCGGCCATGGCCCGGCCCATGGGGCCGAGTCCGATGAGGGTGAGGGGCTGCCGGGGGCCGGACACCGGGGCGTCCGCCGGGGTGTGCGCAGGATTCTCCACAAGGACCTCCACGAGCTCAAGGACTAAAACGAACGCTCTAATTAGCGGTGCGGGCATGACTCTAGCACCTGTGTGGAACGATCGCTCTAGTGGAAGTGGGGGAGGGTTGTCCACAGGGTGTGGACAGATATCCGGCCGCGCCACCCCGGCTCGGAGGCCCGCCGCCCCGCGCCCGCCACCCCGGCCCCGAGGCTCCGAGCCCCCGAGGCTCCGAGCCCCCGAGGCTCCGAGCCCCCGAGCCCCGGGGACCCCGACCCCCCGGCCCCCTCTCAACTCCCCCTGATCGCCGCCTCCACCCCCGCCAGCCGCTCCGCCACCAGCCCCAGCCCGCCCCCGCCGCCCAGCGCCCGCGCCCGCAGATACCCGGCCTTCACCTCGGCCCAGCGCGCCGCCCCCGCCTCGCCCAGTGTGCCGCGCAGCTCCGCCAGTTTGAGGAGATTGGACTCCGTGCCGCTGGTCAGTGTCTGCGCCTCACCCGCGTAGTGGTCCTCGATCACCGCCGCCACCTCGGCCTCGTTCATCGCCGGGTCGAGCCGCTGCACGATCTTGTTCATGTTCCGGTACGAGCCCTGGAGCCGGAACGGCGGTTCGGTGCGCGTCTCATCGGTCCGGGCGGCGGACGCGATGTACGCCGCGTTGACGGCGAGTACGGTCGTACGCGCCGTCAACGCGTGCCGCAGCAGCGCCAGCACCCCCTCCAACTCCGCCGGGACGTACGCGTGTACGAGCCGGTCCCGGCGGGCCGCCGGATCGCCCGAGGCCAGCCGGACCAGCAGGGAGAGATCGGCCCGGTCCCGGCCCGCGAGCGGGGCCAGCACCGGATGGGACGTCAGCGCGTTCTCGACGAAGCTCAGCGCGAAGGCGTCCTCCTTGCCCGTGAGCACCTCGCCCAGATTCCATACATCGGCCCGGTTGGCCAGCATGTCGGGGACGCGGAAACGCTCCCCCGACTCCGTGTACGGATTCGCCGCCATACAGACCGCGAACCGCTTTCCCCGCAGGTCACGGCCGTTCAGTGTGCGGGTGGCGTCGCAGAGCGGAATGAACTTCTGGAGCAGTTCCGGCGAGGTGTGCTGGATGTCGTCCAGATAGAGCAGCACATTGGTGCCCGCCTCCAGCGCGAAGGCGATCCGCTCGACCTCCCGGCGCGCGGCGGAGTCCGGTGCCCGCTCCGGGTCGAGCGAGGTGGTGGCCGAACCGAGCGCCGGGCCGTCCACCTTGACCAGGAGCAGCCCGAGGCGGTCGGCGACGTACTCCATGAGCGTGGTCTTGCCGTAACCCGGCGGTGAGACGAGCAGCAGCAGCCCCGCGCTGTCGGTGCGCCGGGCGTCGCCCGCCGCGCCGAGCTGCCGGGCCAGGCTGTCGCCGACGAGCGGCAGATACACCTCGTCCACCAACTGGTTCCGCACGAAGGAGGACATGACCCGGGGGCGGTACTCGTCCAGCCGCAGCCGCTGCCGCCCCTCGGCGACCAGGGTGCCGCGCAGTTTCCGGTACGCGCGGAAGCCGGGGACGCCCTGGGCGGCGAAGCCGGCGGTACGGGTGAGGAACTCGTCGAGCCGCACGGGGAGCACCCCTCCCCGGCCGATCCTCGGATGGCTCCCCAGCAGCCCGGTGACCGTACCGCTCAGCGGTGCCTCCACCTCGTGGCGGACCAGGCCGGCGCAGAGTTCGATCGCCACCGCCTCGGCGAGGTCGCCGGGGTCGGCCGACTCGCCGGACGACGCGGCGCAGGAGACCAGCCAGCCCTCGATCAGCCGGTGCGCCCCCAGCGGGTCGTCGGCTTCGAGCAGCGCCCGGACATCGGCGGCGTAGGGGGATGCGTGCCCCGGGGTGCTCCCCCGGCTCCCCGTGGCCCGCCGGAACGTGTCCAGGAACAGCCGGGCGGGCGCACCCGTCGCGAACGACACGGCGGACACGGCGGAGACGGCGGAGACGGCGGACACGGGGGACACGGGGGACACCGGGGCCCCTTGGGGCTCCCGAGGCACCGCGCACCCCAGCTCCTCCACCAGATACCCCGCCGCCACCCCCGCGTCCGGCGCCGCCCCCACCGCACCCGCCGTGCGCGCCCGCGCCATCGCCTCGGCGATCTCCGCGCGCAGCACCTCCAGCGCCGGAGCCGTGCCGAAGAGCGAACGCGCCCGTGTCAGCGACACGGCGTGGCGCCGCCAGCGCTCCCGCTCGTCCTCCGCGGTCCCGTACGCCCAGAAGAGCTGCGCCGCCGCCCGCGCCCCCGCCGGGTACCGCAGCAGCCCCGCCCCCGCGCGCAACCGCAGCAGGACCCGGAGGATCGCGGCCGTGTCGTGGTCGTGGACCCCCCGCTCGTACCCCTCGTCGTACGCCGCCTCCGCCGCCCGCCGCACCAGGTGCTCCAGCTCCTCCGGCGCCGCGCCCGCCGCCTCCGGGAGCAGCCGGGCCGCCAGGTGCTCCGCCCGGTACACCTCGGCGGACTCCGACGGCAGGGTCCGGCCCCAGTACGGCCGGGTCGCCCCGAACTCCGCCCCGGTGACCGGCGACCGCAGATCCGTGCCGGTCAGCGCGAGCGCCATCCCGTCCCCGTGCGGTACGAGGGTCAGCTCCGCCGGCCGCGTGGTGACGGCGAACCGGTGGCGCCCCAGTCGGATGGTGCCGCCGTCGTCCGTGAACAGCTCCCGGCGGTCCCGCAGCGCCCGCGCGGCCTCCTGGCGCGCCGCCTTGAGCCGGCCCTCCAGCTCCTCCGCCCGCACCCGGTCGCCCAGCGCGCGCAGTTCGTCCCCGGTGGCCCGGACGCGCACCACCATCGGATCGGAGGCGAAGTAGGTGTGCACCGCGTCCGTGCTCTCCAGCGTCGCGGCCCGGCGCGCGATCGCGGCGAGCACCCGCTCCGCCGCGTCCGCGAGCCGCCCGGCCTGCCGCGCGCGCTCGTCCTGGAGGGTCTGGCGCCGCGCCGCGAACGCCTCGTACACCTCGGCACGCCGCTCGCCGATCGCGGCGAGGAAGGTGTCGTGCCCGGCGAACCGGGTCTCCAGGTTCTCCAGTTGGAGCAGGAGCGAGGCGAGCTGGGAGTCGCAGCTCTCGGGGGTGCCGGCGCCGTCCAGCGCCGCCGTCACCGACTGGCCCAGCAGGGCGGACTCGGCCGCGAAGGACGCCCGGCCCTCCTGGTCGAGCAGCTCCCGGCGGCGCGCGGTGAGCCCGGCGCGGGCCCGGTTGATCCCGGTGAGGACCTCGGCGATCCGCTCCAGGACCGCCGTGCGCACGGTCGTGTCGGCGATGTCGAGACCGGCGACGACCTCGCTCAGCGCCCGCAGCCCGGCGGTCCGCTCGGTCAGCCGCTCCCCGAGCCGCCCGGCGTCCGCGGCGGTCGCCACCGCCTCCGCGCCGGCGGCGAAGCGCTCGGTCTCGGTGTGGTGGGCCGCGAAGGCGTCCGCGCGCCCGAGGAAGGCCACCGCGCGCCGGCCGGTCGACGCGATGCCGTCGCCGATGTCCCGGCCGAGGGTGTCGAGCGCCTCCAGGTCCGCGTACCGCATCTCCCGCAGCGTCAGCAGCCGCCCCTGCTCCGCGCGCAGTTCGGTGATCCGCGCGATCCACTCCTCCGCCGCCGCCGGTGCCTCGCCCCGGACGCGGCGCACGAGCCGGGCGACACGCCGGTCCGCCTCGGCGAGCGCTTCGGCGGCCCGCCGGGTCAGCGTCTGCACGGTGGCGAACTCCTCCAGCACCCGCGCCGCCGTCGCCCGCACCTCCTCCAGCGGGGTGCGCAGATCTCCGGCGTCCGGGTCACCGAGCCAGGGGTAGCGGTCGGCGGCGCGGACACAGGCGGCGGCCAGCGTCTCGTACACCTGGGCCGTGGCGGTGGTCTCCGTGGCCTGGCGGGCGATGGCCAGCGTGTCGGAGACCGCCCGCACCAGGTCGGCGTTCCCGATCCGGGAGAGGGGGCCGCCCGGGTCGGGGACGGGGTGCGTGTCGGAGACGAACGGGGTGCTCCACACCTGGGTGCGGTGCGCGGTGGCGGGGCCCTCGCCCGGCTCGGGGGCGCGGAGCACGGCGAGGGTGCCGTCGTCGAAGAGGGCGTGGCCGAGGCAGGGCAGCGGGCTCGCGATCTCCTTGCGGATGGTGTTGTACGGGAGGAGCAGGGTGCGGGTGGGGGAGCGGAAGACGAAGAGCACGTCCTCGCCGCCCGGGGAGCGCACCGTCCGCTCGAACTCCAGCGGTGCCCCGGGGTGTTCGGGGGCGGCGCCGTCGAAGGTCCGCACCGTGTCGGTCGCGGCGAGGCAGTAGCCGCCGGGGAAGACGATCCCCTCGTCCCCGGGGAGCCGGCGCGCGGCCTGGCCGATGGCGTCGAGCCGGGTCACCGACGAGGTGAGGGTGTTGACGACCAGATGGCGGAGGGTGGTCTCGTTGTACGGCCGCACCCGCAGCAGCAGCAGCGCGCCGACCCGCGCGTACGCCACCTCCGCGTCGGCGAGCGACTGGAGCGGCTCGTCCACCGGCTCCTGGTGGAGGGGGCCGGCGGAGTCCGGGGCACCGGCCGCCCTCAGGGTGAGGGAGCCGCCGGCCGTGGAGAGCAGCAGCTCCCCCTCGATGGAGAGGTGCGGATGGCGGCCGGGGACCCGGCCCGGGACATGGCTGTCCCGGGTGGTCCCGGTCCAGTCGAAGTCGTACGGCGCCGGGAGGGCGTGATCCCGCTCGCCCCGGGCGTCCAGGAACCGGACCCGGCCGTTCCCGGTCTCCCAGCGCAGCACCCGGATGTCCTTCTCGCCGGTGAGGAGGACGGCGAGCAGCCGGTCGCCGACCGTACGGAGCCGGAGCAGCCGGGCGCCCCGGTAGTAGCGGCGGAGGGCGTCGAACTCGGCGGTGAACGCCGGGTCGTCGAGCAGCCCCGGGACGGCGTCCTCCGGGAGCCGGTTCAGCTCCTGGTCGTGGAGGGCGAGGACGTCGCCGGCCTCGGTGCGGGCGGTGAGCCCCCCGGGCGGGTCGTACGCGAAGAGCAGCCGGCCCCCGACGGCGGCGAGGTCGCGCGGGAGCGCGGGGGCGGGGGTGCGCAGGGTGCCGGTGCCGGTGAGGGTGAGCCCGGTGGAGCCGAAGGCGCCGGCACGGGCGGTGTTGAGCGCCTCGGCGCGCCGGGCCAGCTCGGCGGCGCGCTGGTGGAGGCGGTCGCGCAGCAGCTCATAGGTCCCGGCGTCGATCCCGCCACCGGGCCCGCCGGGACCGTCACCGGGGCCGGGGCCACCGGCACCCGGGCGGCCCCCGACAGCCGGGCCGCTGCCGGGTCCACCGGCACCCGGGCGGCCACCGGGGCGGCTGGGGCCGTCACCGAGGCCGGGCCCCGGACCGCCACCGGGACCACGGCCCGGACCGCCACGGACAGCCGGACCGCCACCGGCACCCGGGCCGTCACCGAGGCCGGGTCCGCCGGGGCCACCGGCACCCGGGCCGCCACCGGCAACCTGACCGCCGCCGGCGCCCCGGCCCGTGCCGGGACCACGCCCCGGACCGCCGGGGCCCGGGGCCGCCCCGGGGTCCCACGACCCGGCACCGCCGCTGACGGCCTCCGCGCCCGTCGTCCCGGTGGGCCCGCCCGGGCCCGTCCCCGCCGCCCGGGCGGAGCCGTCCGCTCCGGGCTCCCCCGCCGTCCTGTCCGTCTTCGTGTTCATGCCCGGTTCCATATGGTCCAGCTCCCTGAAGGTACGTACGAACCGCGGCTGCCGCCCCCCGCGCGGCAGCCGCGGAACTTGCGGGAGGGCCGTGCCCTCAGCCCTGGCCGCGGCCCGGGGCCGCGCCCGGGCCGGGTCCCTGCCCGGGGCCTTGCCCGTGCCCCTGCCCGTGCCCGTTCAGCGCCGCCAGCGGCGTGTCCTTGATGCCCAGGCGGTCGGCGGCGGCCAGCAGGCTCTCCAACTGCCCGTCCGCCGCGCCGCCGCCCCCTCCCATCAGCTTCATCAGCAGCGCGGACACGGTCAGGTTCTGCACATCCGCCGTGGACACCGAGCCCAGCACCTGGGTGAGATCGCCGGTGAAGGACGCCGACCCGTCCAGCCAGGGCCCGGCGAGCGTCCGCGCGGTCCGCGAGTGGTCGACGAACCCGTCGATCCCCTTGCCGAGCGAGATCGACTGCACCAGACGGTCCAGGAACACCGACTCCCCGCCGACGATGCTGATGTCCGCGCTCTCCAGACCGGTCGCCACCACCGTGGCCTGCGCCTCCGCGATCCGCCGCTGGACCTCGAACCCGGCGAGCCGGATCTCCTTCTCCGCCTCCAGCCGCAGCCGGTACTCCTCGTGCCCGCGGGACGCCTCGTCCAGCGCGGCCATCGCGGCGGCCTTCTCCGTCAGCCCCTCCGCCTCGGCGGAGAGCCGGGCCGCGGTCGCCCCGGCCTCCGCGCGGCCGGACTTCTCGATCGCGTCCGCCTCCTTCTCCCGGACGGTGACCGCGGCCAGCCCCTCGGCCGCCGCCTCCGCCTGGAGCGACTCGGCGAGCCTGATCCGGGCGCGGGCGTCCATGTCGGCGGCCTTGTTCCTCGCCTCGGCGAGGGTGAGTTCCTCCGCCGCCCGGTGCACCGCCGCCTGCTCGGCGGCCTCCGCGGCCTTGATGTCCTTGACGAGCCGCTCCTGCGCCGCCGCCTCGGCGGCGATGACGACCGTCTGCCGCCCGCGCTCGGCCTCCTCCACCGCGCGCAGCCGCTTGATGGACTCCTCCTGCTCCGCGACCGTACGGTCCACCGCCACCCGCTCGCGGATCACCTCGGCGATCTCGCGGCGCTCGGCCTCCACCTCCTTCTCGGCGGAGATCCGGGTCAGTTCGGTCTCCCGCTCCCGGGCGATGACCTCCAGCATCCGGTCCTTCTCGATCCGCTCGCTCTCCACCGCGATCACCCGCTCGCGGTTCTTCGCCGCGACGGCCACCTCGCGGGCCTGGTTCTCGCGCTGCACGCCGAGCTGCTCCTCGGTCCTGAGGTACGCGCCCTGGGCCCGCAGCCGCTCCTCCTCCACCACCCGCGCCGTCTCGGCCTCCTCCCGGGCCCGTACGGTCTCGATCTCGCGGCGCTGCTTGATCTCGGCGTCCGCCTGCCGGCGCTCCAGTTCGAGGATCGCCTCGCGGGCGTCGACGTTCTGCCGGGTGATCTCCTTCTCCTCGTGGCGCTGGAACTCATTGGTGCGCACATGCTCGACGGCGGTCAGTTCGGTGATCTTCCGGATGCCCTGGGCGTCCAGGATGTTGTTGCTGTCGAGCTGGGCGAGCGGCGTCTGCTCCAGATAGTCGATCGCCGCGTCCTCCAGGCTGTAGCCGTTCAGATCGGTGCCGATGACCTGGATGATCCGGTCCCGGAACTCATCGCGCTTGGTGTAGAGATCGGTGAAGTCGAGCTGTTTGCCCACGGTTTTGAGCGCCTCGGAGAACTTGGCGTTGAACAGCTCCTGCAGGGTGGTCTGGTCGCTGGCGCGGGCGGTGCCGATGGCCTGGGCGACCTTGATGACGTCCTCGACGGTCTTGTTGACGCGGACGAAGAACGAGATCCGGATATCGGCGCGGATGTTGTCCTGGCAGATCAGCCCGTCCCGGCCGGTGCGGGAGATCTCGATGGTCTTCACCGAGATGTCCATGGTCTCGGCCTTGTGGAGGACGGGCAGCACGACCTGCCCGGTGAAGGTGACGTCCACCTTGCGCATTCTGGAGACGATCAGGGCCTTGCCCTGTTCCACCTTGCGGAAGAGACGGCTGATCACCAGGAGCAGTGCGACGGCGATGAGCAGGACCACGGCGATGAGCACGCCGAGGCCGAGGGAGATGGCATCCATGAGAGATTCCCGTTTCGCGGGCGGCGGGTGAGCGGAGAGGTGGGAGCGGAGAGAGCGGAGAGCGGAGAGAGAGCGGCCGGGCCCAAGGGCGCGGGCCGGTGCGCCGTGACGGTGCGGTGGGCCGGCGGGGCGTGTCCGTACGGCTGCCGGTCCCGCGCGCCGGTGCGCGCAGCCGGCCCGGCGCGTCAGGACGCCGCTCCGGTACAGGACTCCGGTACGGGACTCGTGCGGAGCGTCAGTGCGGCGCGTCAGTACGGAGCGTCGGTGCGGCGCGTCAGTACGGCGCGACCCAGAAGAACTCGCCGGTGTGGTCGTACGCGTACAGCAGTCCGGTCGCCCCGAGGGACATCTCACCGGTGCCGTTCTGGCGCACCTGCACCACTGCCGTGGAGCCGTCCCGGGCCCGGACCTCCGCCTGGCCGAAGTCCGCCCCCACCCGTCCGGTGCGGATGGTGCAGGTCAGGCCGATGAAGTCCTGCCGGGACGGCGCGGGTTCGTCGGGGAAGAGCTTGACGAGCGGCCGGACGACGGCGCGGGTCAGCCGCCAGGCGATCAGGAGGGAGAGCGGCAGCAGCGGTACGTACAGCAGCCGCCAGGCCCCCTCCGCCCCGGCGAGCAGCACGGAGCCGGTGAGGCTGGTGAACCAGCCGAAGACCGTCAGCAGGGAGACGGAGACCGCGACCGGAACCCCGCCCACGCTCAGCGCGCCGGTGTCCAGATCGGCGTCGAAGGCGTCGGCCTCGGCCGCGCCGGCCAGGACCAGCAGCCAGAAGAGGGCGACCACCACGAGCGCGGCGGTGAACAGCACGGTGGGGAAGCCGGTCACGGCATCGACGAACTCGCCCATCACTTCTCCCCCGTCTCACTGTCCCGGCCCCCGGCCGGCCCGCTGCTGGTGTGGTGGTTGGCGGTCCTTTCCGTACCCCGGCAGGGACGCTCTGTCCCGGCCCGCTCGCCGTGCTCATTCTGAGCCCGGCGCGGGGGTGGGTTCATTGCCGTGGACCGGCAGTCTTTACGCTTTCTTGATGCCGGTCACGACCCTTGGGGAGGCCGTGCGACCCTGTTCGAGGGGCGTCAGGAAAGCGTTAAGAGTGGGGGGAATCCATGGTGAAACAGGAGCTGTCCGAGGACGATCGCGAGGGCTATACCCGCATACTGATCGACGCATGCCGGACGGGCCGCCGACTCACCCGTGACGAACTGGAGTTCCTCCGCGCCCGGGGCGAACAGGCCGCCGAAGCGGGCATCGGGCTGCGCGCCCTGGTCCGTGCCCAGCTCGCCGCCGCGCGGGATGTCCGCCCCCGGCTCCCGCGTACCGCCGCCGACCATCTGCTGACCGCCGTCGAGCAGGCCGTGGACGCCTTCGCCGAGGGCCATGAGCGGGCCCAGCGGCTCGCGGTGCGCCAGGAGGAGGCGGCCCGCCGGGAGTTCATCGACGATCTGCTGCACGGCACCAGCGACCTCGGCCGGATCGCCGAGCGCGCCGAGCGGTTCGGGCTGCTGCTCTCCCACGCGCACGCGGTGGCCGTGGCGCAGGGGCCGGAGCCGTACGACGACGGCTTTCCGGTCGCCCGCAGGATCGAGTCCGAGCTGACCGGCCGTTTCGGGCACCGCAGCATCCTGCTGACCACCAAGGACGGCCGGCTGATCTGTATCGCCCCGGCCGACCAGGCCGATGTGCTGGGCTTCTTCGCCAAGCAGGCGTACGCGGTGACCGACGGCGGCCGGGTGGCGATCGGACGGGCCCACCCGGGGGCGGGCGGCGTGGTCCACTCGTACGAGGAGGCGCTCAACGCCCTGGAACTGGCGGCCCGGATGGGCCTGGACGACCCGGTGCTGCACGCGGCCGATCTTCTCGTCTACCCCGTGCTCACCCGCGACCGGCAGGCCATGGCGGATCTGGTGGAGAGCGTCCTCGGCCCGCTCCAGCAGGCCCGGGGCGGCGCCGGGCCGCTGCTCGCCACCCTCACCGCCTACTTCGACACCGGGTGCGTGGCGGCGGAGGCGGCCCGCCGGCTCTCCCTGAGCGTCCGGGCGATGACCTACCGGCTGGACCGCATCCACCGGCTGACCGGAGCAGACCCGGGCGATCCGGTGCACCGCTACACCCTCCAGACGGCGGTGATCGGGGCCCGGCTGCTGGGCTGGCCGGAGGGGGAGCGGTAGCCGCGCCGGACCCTTCCCGTCCCCGATCGCACCTCTGTGACCAGCCCGTTCCCCCGGCATCCGGGCCGGGCCCCGCGAACCGTCCGGTACCCCCCGTGATCACATCGTTGCGGGGTATTGCGGTGTGATGCGCCGGACCCATGGCTTACGCTGCGCTTCACACCGGCCGCGCCCCGGGACGAGAACCACCGCATCACGGGTGCCGCGCGGCCCTCTTCTCGCGCGTTTCCACGCGTTTCCATGTGGGGGTACGAATCACTGTGCGCAGGCGCAGCATCTCTACCGCGACGGCGCTCGCGGTCCTCTTCAGCTCCGCCGCCCTGGTCGTCGGCACGGCGGGCACGGCCTCGGCCGACTCCGTCACGAAACTGCCCGTCGACTCCGTGCGCGACTTCGTCGTCGACGACGCCGGGAAGCGGCTGTACATCTCCACGGGCAACCAGATCGTCGTCACGGACTTCACCGGCAAGGTCGTGACCTCGGTTCCCTCGCTCCCCGGGGTGGACGGGCTGGCGCTCTCCCCCGACGGCGGCACGCTGTACGCGGCGGTCAACGACGAGAACGCGATCCTCGCCTACGACACCGCGACGGTCACCGAGGC
Organism: Streptomyces sp. NPDC001985; assembly: GCF_040296845.1. Classification (NCBI taxonomy): domain Bacteria; kingdom Bacillati; phylum Actinomycetota; class Actinomycetes; order Kitasatosporales; family Streptomycetaceae; genus Streptomyces; species Streptomyces sp. NPDC001985. The sequence continues at coordinate 13,869 of NZ_JBEOYB010000061.1, read as the reverse complement.
CGGCAGGTACCCCATCGGGAACACCGTCTCCGGGCCGCGTGATGTCGCCGTCGCCGGCGGGAAGATCTGGTTCGGCTACGGCGGCGGGGACTCCGGCGACATCGGTTCGCTGGACCTGTCCGGTGCCGAGCCGGTCGTCACCCTGGACCAGGCGGACGGCGGCAAGCTGTCCGAGGCCCCCGAGCTGGTCACCACCCCCGGCGCCCCGAACACCCTGGTCGTCGCGGAGACCGACACGACCTCGGGCCGGGTCGCGGTCTACGACATCAGCGGCGGTACGGCGGAGCGCACCGTGCGGGGCGCCGCGCTCGGCGTCCGGCTCGCCGACGCCCGGCTCTCCCCGGACGGCAGCCGGCTGATCACCGCCGCGTCCGGCAACCGCCACCAGATCTGGAGGACCTCGGACCTCACACCGGCGGGCCAGTACGCGTCGAAGGAGTTCGCCAACTCGGTGGCCGTCGCCGCCGACGGCCGGGTCGCGACCGGTTCGGACGCCCGGTGGTCCGAGGACGTCCACATCTTCCCGTCGGCCGGCTCCACCAAGCTGGTCCGGAGCTACGACTTCCCCAACAACAACACCACGAATTATGCCGAGGCCCTGGTCGACGGCGGCCTGGCCTGGGACGCGAGCGGCAGCCGCCTCTTCGCGGTGACCCAGAACAGCCAGGGCGCGTACGCGCTCCGGGTGCTCAACGACCCGGGCAAGTCCCTCACCACCGTGACGGTGAGCGCGCCCGCCAAGGCCACCCGGGCCAAGCCCGTGACGGTCAGCGGCAAGGTGAACGCGACCGTGGCGTTCCCGGCGGGCTCCGAGGTCTCCGTCACCCGCACCGACGCGGAGTCGCCGAAGGGCAAGTCCCTGGGGAAGAAGAAGGTCGCGTCGAACGGCACCTTCTCCTTCAGCGACACCCCGTACTCCGGCGGCAAGGTCACCTACAGGGCGGCATACGCGGGCGGAGCCCAGCACCAGGGGTCGGCCGGCTCGGACAGCGTCGAGGTCTCGCGCTCGTCCACCACCCTGTCGCTGGACAACAACAACAAGTTCTACGACTACAACTCCACGGTGAACTTCACCGCGAAGCTCGGCAAGACGTACAAGAACCGGACGGTGAAGCTGTACGCGGACCCGGCCGGCGACGGCAAGGGCCGCAAGCTCATCAAGACCGGCACGGTGAACAGCTCCGGCAAGCTCTCCGCGAAGGTGAGGCTGACCCGCGACACGGTCGTGACGGCGGACTTCGCCGGTGATTCCCGCACCTCGTCGAAGTCGGCGAAGACCTGGGTCGGCACCAGGGTCAAGGTGTCGACGGCGCTGACGAACCACTACAAGTACGCGAAGCTCGGGAACCAGAAGTACCACTTCTACAAGAAGTCGAAGAACCCGTACTTCACCACGACGATGCCGGCCTTCAAGAACCGCTCCGAGCGGCTGACGCTGGAGTTCTTCTACGAGGGCAAGTGGTACGACCTGGAGCTGGAGAACGCGTACTTCCCCCTCGACTCCAAGGGTGTCTCCCGGGTTCAGCTGAACGGACCCCACGAGACCGGCTACCGGCTGCGGATGCGCTCCTCGTACATCAACGGCTCCTCCGGTGACACGGTCAACTCCACCACGCACGGCCCGTGGAGGTACTTCACCTTCACCTCCTGACCCGAGCGGCGCGGAACGGCCCGGCGCGCTCCCGCGCCGGGCCGTTCCGCCGCCCTCATCCGCAGAGGGCCGTGTCGAAGACGTCGTTGGCGTGCGCGACGGAGGGATGGGAGGCCCGGCGGATCGCGGTCAGGGCGAGGGTGGCGGCCCGGCCGTCGTCGGTGACCCCGCTGATGGTCTTGTACCCGGGGATGTCGCCGCCGTGTCCCCAGACCACCCCGCCGCAGCTCAGCGGCATGCTGAGCAGTCCGAGCCCGTACCGCCACCCCGGCCAGAGCCTGTCGGCGGGGACGGTGGTCCGCATCTGCTCCAGCAGGGCCGGCTTGAGCAGCCGGCCGCCCATGAGCGCGGTGAGGAAACGGTTCAGATCGCCCGGCGTGGCGATCATGCTCCCGGCGCCCCAGGCCCACGACGGGTCCATCACGGTGATGTCCCCGGGGGTCTGTGCCGGGTCGTCCGCGTGGTAGCCGCGCGGGTGCGGGCCCGGGATGGTCCGGTCCCCGGCGGCGGGGAAGGAGGTGTCGCGCAGGCCGAGCGGCGCGAGGACCCGCCGCTCGATCTCCTCGGCCAGCGGCCGGCCGGTGACCTTCTGCACCAGCAGGCCCGCCAGGACGAAATTGGTGTTGCTGTACTGCCAGTCGGTGCCGGGCGGGAAGGACGCCTTGCGGGAGAGCGCCAGATCGACCAGCTCGCGCGGCTCCAGATAGCGGTCGCGGCTCACGAACCAGTCCGGTTCCAGGTGGTCGGTGTAGTTGGGCAGCCCGCTGGTGTGCTGGAGAAGCTGCCGGACGGTGATGTTCCGGCCGTCGATGCCCTCGCCGCGCACCAGCCCGGGGAGATGGGTCTCGACGGGCCCGTCCAGCTCCACCCGGCCCTCGCCGACGAGCTGGAGCACCACCACGGCCAGATAGGTCTTGCTGTTGCTGCCGATGCGCACCCGCCCGTCGCGCGGCACCGGCGCCCCGGTCGCCAGATCGGCGACCCCGGCGGTGAGATGCCGGAACCGCCGCTCGCCGGGGCCGCGCACGGCGGCCAGCGCACCCGGCCAGCGGTCCTCGGTCACCAGCCGCTCCATGCCCCGCTGCACGGGGTCGCCGGGCCGGGGGGTGCTCGCCGCAGCAGGAGCGCCGGCCAGGGTGGTGGCGAGGGCCGCGAGGGCGACGAGCACGGCGAGCGCGGCCGACGCCCTCGTCGCCCTCGTCGCGCTCGCGGTCCTCGCGGCTCGCCGGGAGGGGGTACGACGGTCTCCGGCCAACGGGATCACTCCTTCTGTGGGTCCGGCACGAGGGCCCGCGCCCCGGGCCGCTCCCAGCATCGGGGAGCCGCCCCACCGGGCCGCCGCGCCGAACCGCCGCCCGCCGTGTTCCCGCACCCCGCCCACCCGTACGGCGGAACCGCCCGCGCCGGCACCCCCGGCTCAGACCAGCCACTCACCGTCGCGCATCAGGGTCCGCTCCGCGTTCTCGGCGACGGTCCCCCACGCCTGGAGGAGCAGCGGGGTGACGCGGAAGAACACATACGAGGGGTGGTCCCGGCGCGGGTCCCAGCCGTCCTTCGCGGCGAAGGCGTCCCCCACCCCGTCCGGAAGCTCCTCACGCGGCACCCTGCGGGCGCTGCCGTGCACCAGGACCACGTCCCGCGTGTGCCCGAAGGAGAGCCGGACCCGCCCCGACGCGCCGAGGTTCCGCCCGGTCGGATGGGTCTCCCGGGTGGCCAGCCACACCCCGCCCCCGTCCCACCAGAACGTCAGCGGCACCAGACAGGGTTCTCCGCCCTCGTCGGCGGTGGCGACCCACACGTCGATGTCCCGCTCCAGCCGCTCCAGCGCCTCGCGCTTGCGCTGCCGGGGGGTGCGGGGGGCGGGCTCCGCCGTGGTGTCGGTGGTCATGGGAGGAGGCTAGGGGGCGGGGTGAGCGAGCGCGTCGGGCCGGAGGACCAGGTCCCTGGGCGGAGCGGCCCGTTTCCGGCGACCGGCGGCACGGCGGCCATGGGGTGTACGAGGAGAACGGGCCGGCCGGCTCCCGCGCGGGGCGCTCCCACTCCCGGGTGGGGCGTGGGGGTGCCCTCGGCGAGGGTTCTTCCGGCCGTGCGGCGCCCGGCGCCGGACGTGAGAGCGGGAGACTGGGCCGAGGATGTCCCTGTTGTCATCCGGCGGGCCCGGGTGGTCTCCGAGCCGGTCAGTCAGTACATCGCCTTCGAGCACTCCGGGAGCTTCACCAACGCCGCCGCGGGTGAACAGATCCGCCGGCTTCCCCGGCGGCTCGCGTCGGATCTGGCGCTGCCGGGCAATGACTTCTGGCTCTTCGACGGCCGCCTCGCGCAGTTCAACATCTCCGACGGGGAGGGGAGATGGACGCACACCGATCGGACGGACGACCCCGGCGTGACGGCACTGTGCGCCTCCGCCTTCGAGGCGGTGTGGGAGCGAGGGATTCCGCACGAGGAGTACAGAGTCTGAAGGGACCCCGGCCCTGGGGGAGTCCCGTCCGCTGCCAGACTGGCCCCGAGAGGAGCGGCATATGAAGACCTGCACCAAGTGCGGCCAGACGATGACGCAGACACAGGACGGCTGGTGGATCTGCTATCCGTGCGGCACATCGGAGCCCGCGCTCAACCCGTCCTGTCCCCGGTGCGAGGAGAAGCTCAAGCCCGGCCGGGCCGAGTGGTGGGTGTGCGCGGCCTGCGACTACGAGATCGCCCATGAGGCCCTCTGTCTGCACCTGGTTCTCGTCGCCTCGATAGAGGAGTCCCCGGAGGAGTTCTTCAGCTGGGTGCGCAAGCACCGCGACGAGCTGCGGAGCGAGGAGCCGGTGTGGCAGCGGACGCACCGGTAGGCACCGCGGTCAGGGGCGCTTCGGCTCGAAGTGCAGTCCGGTGATCCCGCAGTCGAACTGCCGGGCCTCGACCAGGCGGAACCGCTGGAGCCCGCCCGTGTCGCCGAACACCGGCAGCCCGGCGCCGATCGCCGTCGGGTTGACGAACAGGTGCAGTTCGTCGAGGAGGCCCCGCGCGATCAGCTCGGGGACCAGGGTCGCCCCTCCGTAGGTGATGATGTCCCCGCCCGGCTGCTCCTTGAGCCGGCGCACCGTCTCGGCGAGGTCCCCGCCGGCCACCGCGGTGTTCTCCCAGGGCGACTCGGTGAGGCTCCGGGAGATCACGACCTTGGGCGTGTTGTTCATCTTGTCGACGGCCTCCCGGGGCTCCCCCTCCGGCCCCGCCGCCCAGGTCGGGATGAACCCCTCGGCCAGCTTCCGCCCCAGCACGATGCAGTCCACCGGCTCCGTGAGCGCGCCGATGTGCGCCGCGATGTCGTCGGTCCACGGGAACGTCAGCCAGTCCATCTCGCCGTTCGGCCCCGCCATGAAGCCGTCGACGGTGGTCTGGAGCTGGAGCTTGAACGTGCGCATGGCGGTGCCCTTCCGGAGTCCTGGGATACGGCGGGTCCCGGGCCTCCGCGGCCCTTCCCCATCCGGAGGAAACGCTAGCGACCATCACTGACAATCGGGGCCCGGCGCGTCCGCCCCGTCAGACGATCTCCCCCGCGCAGGACCCGTGCCCCCGGCAGGAGTAGCAGGTGTACTCCATGCACCCGGTGCACAGCCCGATGTTCTCCAGCCGGTAGGTGTCCCCGCAGCTCTCGCAGACGTCCCGCGCGCGCAGCATGACGTTCCACCCCTCGTCGCCCCCGATGGCGTCGTACGCGGCGGTGACGTACTCCGCCCACGCGATGCCGTGATCGGTCCCGTGCCTGAGGTGCCAGCAGTACACGGCGTGGAACGCCCGCCCGGTGACCAGATGGTCCGGTCCGCGGCCGTCGCCGGTCCACAGCGTCACGAGCCGGCCGATGCGATGCTCGATGGGCTGTCCTCGGTCGAAGACCACGTGGTCGCTCTTCACGGCTGCATTATGCGGCCGGAGGCCCGCCCGTGGACGGTGTTCGGACCTGCTCCCGGCCGCCGATCGTCAGCTCGACCTCGTCCCCCGCCGTGGTGAACTCCCGGATCAGCCAGATGCGTCCGCCGATGGGGGTGCCCGCGCCGGTGGTGTGGGCCGGGACGGCGAGCACCGGGCCCGCCGGACCCCCGGTGCGCAGCTCCGCCTCCGTGAGCACGCCGTCCGAGAAGCGCAGGTCCACCTCGATGGGCCACGGCTCCGCCGCGAAGGCGCGCGGGTCCGGGAGCCCCTGGACACGGCAGCGGGCGCCCGGGAAGAGGTGGGTGTGCCCACAGAGGGCCGGGAAGGTGTCGGGTTCGGTCACGCGCCCCATCCTGCGTCGGGGGCGCGGCCGGAGCGGTGTACGGGTCGGCGTGTCCGCCAGGGGTGGGTTCGGCGATGCCCGTGGTCCTGCCCGGCGGCCCGGTCAGCAGCGGCCCGTGACCGGGGTCCAGGGCCCTGCCGTGGGGCCGGACGCCGGCCCGGCCCCGGTGTCACCTCGGGCGCGACGTCGCTCCCCCGGGGCTCCGGCACGGCTCCGGTGGGCTCCACGCAGGCAGCCCCTCACGCCCCACCGGGTGGACATCCATAGCCGGACCGGGAGGATCTGGGTCGTCTCTTTCGGATCGTGCCGGGCTCGCGAGCCCCGGTGCCGCGCCCCGCCGCGCTGTCGTCGGTCGCCGGCGCTCCGCGCGGGCTCCCTCCCCCGCCTCGCGATCCACGGCACCGGACCCCGCTCACCGATCCGGCCCGATCCGAAAGAAGCTCCCTAGTCGAGGAAGTGGTCGAACTCGCCCGCCTTGACGCCTTGGATGAAGGCGGCGAGCTTGGCCCGGTCGGTGGTGATGACGGTGCCGGGGGTGTCGCTCTCGCGGAGGAGGATGCTGCCCTCGTGGCGGGCGATCTCGACGCAGTTCTCTCCTCCGCCGCCGGAGGAGGACTTCTGCCACCGTATGGGTGCGCTCATGGCTCTGGGCCTCTCGGAGGTCTCGTGCGATGTGGTGGGTGAGCTGGGGCGCGACTCGCCGGACGCGAGCGAGGCGCGCGGGGTGTTCTCCCGCGACATACTGCACTTCTTCCGCTCCGTGGCCGCCCGCCGCCGCCGCCCGCCGGACAGCCGGTGATCCGAGGGACGCTCGGCGCCGGACCGATCATCTCCCGCCGCTGGTACGGCTCATCAGCGGGACATCCCCCGATCCGCCGCCCGGGCACGCGGCAGGCCCGGGCGGGATGGTCACCGGGTCCGGGGCGGTTCCTCCGGGTGGCCCTCCGCCTCCAGGTGGGGCATCACCCGGTCCAGCCGGCGCGGGGTCCACCAGGCGCGCCGGCCCAGCAGGGTCATCACCGCCGGGACCAGCAGCAGGCGGACCACGGTCGCGTCGATCAGGACGCTGGCCGCCAGACCGAGGCCCAGCATCTTCACCACGATGTTGTCGCTGAGCACGAACGCCGCGAAGACGCTCACCATGATGAGCGCCGCACAGGTGATGACCCGGGCGGTGATCTCCAGGGCGTGCGCCACGCTCGCCTTCGGGTCGCCGGTGCGCAGCCAGGCCTCGTGGATGCGGGAGAGCAGGAAGATCTCGTAGTCCATGCTGAGGCCGAAGACGATGGCGAACATCATCATCGGCACATAGCTCTCGATGGGCACCTCCCCGTTCACCCCCAGCGCCGGGCCGCCCCACCCCCACTGGAAGACGGCGACCACCACCCCGTACGAGGCCGCGATCGAGAGCACATTGAGGACGGCGGCCTTCACGGCCACGAGCAGTCCCCGGAAGACGGTGAGGATCACCAGGAAGGCGAGCCCGACCACGACGGCGATCATCACGGGCAGCCGCTGGGAGACGATGTCGAGGAAGTCGACCTGGGCGGCGGTCGTGCCGGTGACATAGGCGCGGGCCGCCGTGCCGGAGACGGCGGCCGGGAGGGAGTCGTCGATCAGATGGTTGACCAGGGCGGTGGTGCGCTCGTCCTGGGGGGAGGCGACGGAGTAGGCCGTGCCGAGGAGCAGATCGCCGCCGGGGGTGGGGTTCAGCGGGGTGATGACGGCCGCGTTCGGGACGTCCCCGAGCGCCTGCCGCGCCTGGGACGCCAGTGCCGCGCGGTCCTGTTGCGGTACGGCGGTCTGGTCCACGACCAGCGTCAGCGGGCCGTTGGACCCGGGGCCGAACGCCGTCGACATCAGATCGAAGGCGCGCCGGTCGGTGAAGGACCGGGGGTCGGCGCCGTCGTCGATGTGCCCGAGCTGGATGAAGAAGACGGGGAACGCGAGGACGGCGAGGACGGCGACCCCGCTGATCAGATACCGCCACGGCCGGCGCTCCACCCGCAGCGCGTACCGGTGCCAGCCGCCGTGCGCCGCCCGCTCCGGGTCCGTGTCGGCCTCGGCGACCGGGGCGCGCACCCGCAGCCGGTCGATGTGCCGGCCGATCAGCCCGAGCAGCGCCGGCACGAGGGTGAGCGCGCCGGCCACCGCCGTGACCACGGTGACGGCGGCGGCCAGGCCCAGCTTCCCGATGAAGCCGATCCCGGAGACCCAGAGCCCCGACAGCGCGATGATCACCGTGCAGCCGGAGAGCAGCACCGCGTGCCCGCTGGTCGCGTTGGCCTTCCCGGCCGCGGTGGCGGGGTCCTCGCCGTTCATCAGGTTCTGGCGGTGCCGGGTGACCAGGAAGAGGGCGTAGTCGATGCCGACGCCGAGGCCGATCATCGTGGCGAGCGTCGGGGAGACGGTGGCGAAGGTGAACGCGGCGGCGAGCAGCCCCAGCAGCGCCAGCCCGCAGATCACGCAGATCAGCGCGGTGAGCAGGGGCAGCACGGCGGCCACCACACTGCCGAATCCGATGAGCAGGACGACGATCGCGACCGCGAACCCGATGATCTCGCTGGTGCGGTCGTCCGCCGACGGGCGGGCGAGTTCGCCGAGCGCGCCGCCGTACTCGACCTCGACGCCCGAGTCCCGCAGCGGGGTGACGGCCGAGTCCACCCCGTGGAGGTACTCCTCGCCGAGTTCGGACGGCGGCCGGGCGAAGTGGACGGTGATGTACGCGGTCCTCCCGTCGGCGGAGAGCGGGCCGACGGCCGGGGCGCTGGTCACCGTCAGCGGGTTCTGCGCGGACAGCACATAGGGGAGATGCTCGATGGCGTCGGTGGCGCCCGCGATCCCGGAGCCGGCGTCGGTGAGCGGCCGGTCGGGGTCGTGCAGCACGATCTGGGAGCTGTAGCCGTCGACGGACGGGTCGTGCTCCCTGACCGTGTCGAGTCCGCGCTGCGACTGGGTCCCGGGGAGGGAGAAGTCGTCGGAGTACTCACCGGCGTGGGTGTGGTGCAGCACCTGGAGCCCGGCCAGCGCGGCGAGCCAGAGCATGATGACGACGACCGCGTGCCGGGCGCACCACTCCCCGATCCGCCGCAGGGTGCCCCTGGGCACGGGCGGCGCGGCGCCGGGGGACGGCGTGGGGCCGGGGGACGGCGGCACCGGCATACGGACTCCCGACCAGGCTGGCGCTCATTTCCCGCGCTCCGAAAAGGGACACTGCGGACATTCTGCATTGCTGTCGGCGTTCGGCGAGGGGGCACGCCCACAACACGGGGGAACTCCATGCCGTGACCACGCGACTACTTCGGGAAGGGTCGGTGCACGACACAGGCGAAGAGCCGGACGGACACGAAGAGGAGGCCGATGTGACGAGCGGTGCGCGGAACGGCGATGGCGGCGGAGGCGGCAGTGCCGGCGGGGGCGGCGGCAGTGTCGGTCCGGGCGGCGGCGAGCAGCCGTGGTACGCCGACGACGGGCTCTGGGTCGACTTCGCGCCCGTCATGTTCTCCGGGGACCGCGCCGACACCGTGGCGGCCCTCGTCCGCGACTCCCGGCTCCTCGGCTTCCCGCCGGGCTCCCGCGTGCTCGACCTCTGCTGCGGGCCCGGCCTGTTCCTCGTGCCGCTCGCGGAGCGCGGCCACCGCGTCACCGGCGTGGACCTCAGCCCCGCCATGCTGGAGCGCGCCCGGGAGACCTGCGAGAAGGCCGGGGCCGCCGTCGAACTCGTCCGGGCCGACATGCTCGAATACACCGCGCCCGGCGCCTACGACGTGATCCTCAATGTCTTCACCTCCTTCGGGTACTTCGCCGACGCCGCCGACAACCTCCAGGTGCTGCGGAACGCCCGGCGCAGCCTCGCCCCCGGCGGACAGCTGCTCGTCGACGTCATGGGCAAGGAGGTGATCGCCGGCTGGATCGGCCGCCCCCAGGCCGTCGACCTGCCGGACGGCTCGTACATCGTCCAGCGCGACACCATCCTCGACAGCTGGCGCCGGCTGCGCACCGACTGGACCCATGTGCGCGGCGACACCGCCCGCACGGCCTCCATCCACTCCTTCCTCTACAGCGCCGCCGAACTCCACGATCTCTTCCTGGAGGCCGGGTTCACCGGGGTGGAGTGTTTCGGCGACTTCGACGGCGGCCCCTACGACCAGCACGCGCGCCGGCTCGTCGTCCGAGGGCGGGCGTCATGAACACACTCCGTCCCGGCCCCGAGGAGACCCGTTCCGCCATGACCGCCGCCGTCCCCATCCACGACCACATCACGGACGCCCTCAAGGACCCGGCCTTCGTCCGGCTCTCCGGCTCCGTCGTCCTCGCCCGGTTCGAGACCATGAAGGTGTACGCGGCCCTGGGGGCCGTGCGCACCCTGCTGGAGAGCGGACGGGTCGTCCCCGGACAGACCCTCGTCGACAGCTCCAGCGGGATCTACGCCCTCGCGCTCGCCATGGCCTGCCACCGCTACGGGCTGCGCTGCCACATCGTCGCCTCCACCACCGTCGACGCCACCATGCGCGCCCAGCTCGAAGTCCTCGGCGCGACCGTCGACCAGATGCCGCCCTCGCAGAGCCTCCTCCTCGACCAGGAGCGCCGGGTGCGGCATGTCCGCGCCCTGCTGGAGGCCCGGCCCGACTTCCACTGGATGCGGCAGTACCACGACGGCGTGCACTACGCCGGCTACCGCGAGTTCGCCGACCTCGCCGCCGCCGCCCTGCCGCCCGGCCCGCTGACCGTCGTCGGCGCCGTCGGCACCGGCTCCTCCACCGGGGGGCTCACCGAGGCCCTGCGCGGTACGGGGCGCAGGGTGCGGCTGGTGGGGGTGCAGCCCTTCGGGAGCGTCACCTTCGGCAGCGAGGGGTTCAACGACCCGGAGGCCATCATCGCCGGGATCGGCAGCTCCATCCCCTTCGGGAACGTCCGCCACGAGCTGTACGACACCCTGCACTGGCTGGACTTCCGGCACGCCATGGCCGGCGCGGTGGAACTGCTGCGCCGCCACGCCGTCTTCGCCGGGCTCTCCACGGGCGCCGCCCATCTGGTCGCCCGCTGGGAGGCCGGGAACGAGTCGGGGCGGGGCGGCGGAAGGACCGCCGGGAGCGCGGCCGGGCGGAGTGCCGGGCAGGACGCCGGGACCGGAACCACCTATCTGGTGCTCGGCGCCGACACCGGACACCGCTACACGGAGCGGGTCTTCGCCCGGCACGCGGAGGCCCAGGACCCGGGCGGGCTGCGGCCGGAGCGGATCGGCTCGCTGGGGGAGCTGCGCCCGCCGTGGGCGGTGATGGAGTGGGCCGGGAGGGCCGCGCCGCCCGGCGCGCGGGTGGAGGAGCCCGGCGGCCGGGCGGGGAGCCCCGGCGTCCGGGTGCAGGCCGTGGTGGGGGCGCCCGGCCGGCCGTCCGGCGGCACCGACAGCGCCGTGCCCGCCGGGCACGGCCGCGCCGATGGGAGCCTGTGATCATGACCATCGCCTCGCTGGAATCGCTCTCCTTCGGGCTCGCCAGGACCGCCGGGGCGGCAGCCGCCGCCGGGCACCGGCTCGCCCTGCTCACCGGCGACCGCGCCGTCTACCGGCACGAGCTGGCCGCGCTCCCCGCCGGCGCCGCCCTCGATGTCGTCGATGTCGACACCATGGACACGGCCGCCGTGCGGCGCGCCCTCGACGGGCTCCCCGGCCTCGCCGGACTGATCAACACCACCGACACCTGGTCCGTCCCGGGCGCCGAACTCGCCGCCGCGTACGGCCTGCCCGGGCCCGCCCCCGAGGACGTGCGGCGGCTGCGGGACAAGGCCGCCGTGCGCCGGGCCCTGCACCGCGCCGGGGTCAGCGGGCACACCGCCGTCCCCGTCGACGCCTCCCGGCCGGACGCCGCCGCCCGGGTCCGCGAGGCCGTCGGGCTGCCCGCCGTGCTGAAGGACTCGGCCGGGACCTCCTCCCGGGGCGTGTGGATCGTCCACGACGAGCCCGCCCTGCGCGCCGCGCTCGCCGAGGCCGCCGAACTCCCCCTCAAGGGCCACCTGTTCGCGGAGCCGTTCCTCGCCGGGCCCCTCTACAGCGCGGAGACCCTGAGCTGGGCGGGCGAGACCCGGCTCCTCGGCGTCTCCAGCCGCCAGACCTCCCGTACCCCCGCCGTGCGCGAGGAGGGCGCGGCCTTCCCCGTCGCGCTGCCGCCCGCCGACCACGAGCGGATCGCCCGCTGGGTGGCGCGGGTCCTCGCGGCGGCCGGGCACGATCAGGGCTTCGCCCACGTCGAGTTCGTGCTCACCGCCGGCGGACCCGAACTGGTCGAGATCAACCGCAGGATCGGCGGCGCGCTCGTCGGCGAGGCGCTCTGCCGGTCCCTGGGGACCAATGTGTACGAGGCGCTGATCGAGACGGCCCTCGGCCGCCGCCCCGCCCTCCTGGACGCCCCGGACGGCGGCACCGCGGGACCGGCCGTCGCCTTCGTCCTCGTCTACCCCGACCGGCCCGGGGTGCTGGAGGAGTGGCGGGGGCTCGGCTCCCTCGGCGGCTTCCCCGGCGGGCCCGAGTGGTATCCGGTGCGCGCCCCCGGCGACTCCGTGACCGAACTCGGCGACCAGCGAGGCTGCACCGGCATGGTCCTCGCGCACGCCGCCACCGCCGAACTCGCCCAGCACCGCGCGTGGAGCGCGGCCACCTCCGTGACTCCGGTGATGAAGACGGCCGACGGTCCATGACCCGGCTCTCCTGGCCCCAACTCCTGCTGCTGGGAGCCTCGTTCCTCATCACCCTCGGCAGCTTCGCCGTACTCCCCTTCATGTCCGTGCTGCTGCACCAGCGGTGGGGGCTCGGGCTGGGCGTCGTCGGCGCGGTGCTCGCCGTGGCCTCGCTGGTCCAGTTCAGCGGCGGGGTCGTCGGCGCGGCCGTGGCCCGGCGGATCGGGCTGCGCGCCACGATGCTCGTGGCGCTGGCGATCCGTACCGCCGGGTTCTGCTGCTTCGTCCCGGGGCTCCAGCGGCCCTGGCTCGCGGTGGTGGCGCTCTTCCTGGTCTCGGCCGGGGCCGCGCTCTACCTCCCCGCCAACAAGGCGTATCTGGTGGCCGGGTGCGCACCGGAGCAGCGGCCCCGGCTGCTGGCGGCGAGCGGCTCGGCCTTCAACGCCGGAATGGCGCTGGGGCCGCCCGCCGCCGCGCCCTTCGTGCTGACCTCGCCCGCCCTGCTGTTCACCGTCGTCGCGGCGGTGTTCGCGGTGGTGGGGCTCGCCCACGCGGTGCTGCCGCACGCGGAGGACAAGCCGGCGGAGCCGGTGCCGTCCGCGGCCCCGGAGCCCCCGCGCCCGACGGCCGGGGTCCGGCTGCCGCCGTTCGCTTACACCCTGCTCTCCGTCTATGTCTTCATGTTCTTCCAGCACTACATCGCGCTCTTCGCCGTGCCGCGCACCTCCGCCGCCTACTACGGCGCGCTCCTCATGGCGTACTCGCTGCTGCTCGTCACCGCGCAGCCGCTGCTCGCCGACCGGATCGCCGGGCTCGGCTACGGGCGGACCCTCTGGCTCGGGTTCGGTGCGATGGCCGCCGGGATGACGGCCGTCGCCACCGGCGGCCCCCTCGGGATCGCGGTGGGCGCGCTCACGCTGGGGCTCGCGGAGACCGTGCTCTTCCTCCGGAACGATCTGGAGGCCCTGGCCCGCTCCCGGGCCCCCGCCGCGACCGTCTTCGGCCGTCAGCGCCTCGCGGCCGGCCTCGGCGCCTTCGCCGCGGCCCTCCTCGGCGGGCCGCTGTACGGCGCGGCGGAGGGGGGCGGCGGGGCAGGAGGGTTCTGGCTCGTGGTCGCCGCGCAGAGCGCGGTGCTGCCGCTGCTGCTGTGGGGGGCGGTGGTGTGGCGCGCGCGCCGGTGCGGGCGGCGGCGGGGGGCCGGGGCGGGCCGCCCCCGCGCCCCCGCGCCGGGGGGTTAAAGAGGGTTTGATAAAACCCGAAAAAAAAAATTGGGGGGGGGTTTTTAGAG